>CAILTZ010000718.1 GCA_903837255.1 uncultured Pirellula sp.
CAGCCGGGTGTCCCTGTCGGCAAGATCACCAAAGGGGAATGGAACCAGAGCGAAATCTATCCAAGCACCAAGAGAGCTTATAGCCTCTATGTCCCTGCCCAATACGATCCCGAGCAACCAGCAAGCCTCATGGTCTTCATGGACGGCTCGGGCTACTCGCAGAGCGACGGTGCCTTCCGTGCCCCGATCGTCCTGGATAATCTCATCCATCAAAAACAAATGCCTGTGACCGTCGCGGTCTTTGTCAATCCCGGCACGATCCCCGCGAACAAACCCGGTAGCGCTGATCGCAGCAACCGATCCTTTGAATATGATTCCCTAGGGGATCGGTACTCGAAATTCCTTATCGATGAATTCTTGCCCGTTGTTCTCAAAGACCTAAACATCTCCAAAGCCCCCGCCGATCGGGCCCTGTGCGGGATCTCCTCGAGCGGCATCTGTGCGTTTAGCGTCGCCTGGGAACGCCCCGATCAGTTCGGAAAGGTTCTCAGCCACATCGGGAGCTTCACCAATATCCGCGGCGGATGGGCTTATCCAGGCCTAATCCGTAAAACGAAACAATCGCCAAAAGCGATCAAGGTCTATCTCCAAGAAGGGACACAGGACCTGAATAACCTGCATGGCAATTGGCCTCTAGGCAATCAAGACATGGCCGCTGCATTGCAATTTGCCGGTTACAACTACAAATTGGTGATGACCGACGGTGGACACAGCGGCAAGTACGGTGGCGAAGAGCTCCCCAGCGCCCTGCGCTGGCTATGGGCCAAGGAGTCCGATTCGACGCACATCCCCATCGTCGAGACCAAGCCCAAGTGGGAGCCTCATCCGGATGCCATCGCTCGCGAGGATGTGCCCCACGGAAAAGTCGAAAAGATGGAGGCTTGGGAATCGACCATTTTCCAAAACACCATACGCGACTGGTGGGTCTATGTCCCAGCCCAATACAAAGATAGCGAGCCGGCCTCGCTGATGGTTTTCCAAGACGGCGAGCGGATGCAAAACGTCAACGGACGCTGGCGCGTTCCGATCGTTTTCGACAACCTGATCGCAAGTGGCCAGATGCCCCCTACGATCGCGATTTTCCTCAACCCTGGTCACGATAAATCACAAGCCCTCAAAGACGGTCGATTCTCGAACCGAAGCTATGAGTACGATAACCTCGGAGATCGCTACGCTCGATTCCTGCACGAGGAGATCATTCCCGAAGTCAAAAAACGATACCGTATCTCCGATGATCCAAACATGCGGGCCATCGCCGGCTCAAGCTCCGGAGCAATCTGCGCCTTTACGGTCGCTTGGGAACGCCCAGATTCGTTTCGCAAGGTCTACTCGACCGTCGGAAGCTTTACGAACTTGCGAGGCGGAAATGTCTACCCTTCGTGGGTACGCAAGACCGAGCCCAAGCCGATTCGCGTGTACATGTCCGATACCAGTGGCGATATCGATAACCCCTTTGGATCATGGCCTTGGTCGAACCAACTGATGGCTTCGGCCCTGAAGTACATGGGCTACGATCTGCGATTGGACTGGACCGAAGGCTATGCGCACAACGACGATTACGGCAGCTCGCTGTTCCCAGATGCGATGAAGTGGTTGTGGCGGAAAGAAGAGCACACTCCGGTGCTCGATACACGGGGAGATCTGGGCGGGGATTTGACACTGCTGAATTTGCTTATTCCCGGCGAGCCCTGGAAAGTCGTCGCAGAGAATCTCGGGTTTGCCGACGCATTGTGCACAGACGCCCAAGGAAACATCTATTTCTGCGATATGAAAGCCCCTGCGGTCTACAGGATCAGCGCCGTCGATGGGAGCAAAACCGAACTTTGCAAAGAGTCGGTCAGCGGCCTGGAATTCTCCCCCGATGGCAAACGATTGATCGGCTGCCAAGGATCCAAAAGCCGAATCATCTCGATCGATCTTGAAACCAAAGAGGTCAAGACGATCGCCCAGGGGGTCAAGCCCAACGATTTGGCGGTTACCTCCGAAGGGCATATCCTCTTCACCGACACCGGTGCCCAGCAGGTCGTGCGGGTCGATCCAACAACCGGCAAAACGACCGTGGCCGATACCGGAATCAGCAAACCCAACGGTATCGCCTTGTCCAACGATGGCGGAACGCTGGCCGTCTCCGATTACGGAGGGGATGCAACCTGGATGCTTCGCATCAATGCTGCCGGAGAGCTCGATGCGAAGATGCCGGTCATGCCGATGCGTCTGCCGATCGATCCAAACGGCGAATTCAAGTTCATCGAGCCACCACCTTACCTGGCAGCCTCGAAAGGTGACGGCATGGCGGTCGATAAGAAAGGGCGATATTACGTAACGAGCGAACTTGGGGTCCAAGTCTTCGATCCTACGGGCCGGCCCTGCGGAGTGTTGCCCAAGCCCAACAAAGATCAGCCCCTGACAACATGCATCCTGGCCGGTGCCAAGCACAGCACGCTCATTATCGCCAACGGAACAGCCGTATACAGCAGAGAGCTTAAGGTCGAATAATGCGATGTCCTTCAATACCGCTTTCAGCATGGCTAGCCATTGGGCTAGCGATTGGCTCGATGGCGCATCAAAGTGTCGCTCAGAGTTCGTCCTCATCGCGGCCGAATGTGCTGATCATCGTTGGCGACGACATGGGGTATGCCGACGTGGGATTTCATGGGTGCAAGGATATCCCGACACCGAACTTGGATGCGTTGGCATCGCGCGGCGTGCGGTTCACCAACGGGTACGTCTCGGGACCGTATTGTTCCCCGACGCGTGCGGCCCTGATGACGGGTCGCTATCAGCAGCGATTCGGCCATGAGTTCAATCCGGGTGGCAATGGCCAAGGCTTACCGCGTGGCGAATCGACCTTAGCAGATCGATTGCAAGAGGTTGGGTACAAGACAGCCCTGGTCGGTAAATGGCATCTTGGGAACGCCCCGGAACTGCGTCCGCCGCGTCGGGGTTTTCAAGAGTTCTTCGGGTTCTTGGGGGGTTCGCACAGTTACTTTGAATCCCAAGGGATATTGCGAGGCGATCAGCCCATCGAAGCGTTGGATTACACCACCGATGCTTTTGGGAAAGAAGCCGTAGCGTTCATCGAGCGCCATCGCAAAGAGCCATGGTTTTTGTATCTTGCGTTCAATGCAGTTCACACTCCGATGCATGCGACCGTCGAGCGACTGGAGAAATTTGCTGCGATTGAAGATCCCCAGCGGCGCAAGTATGCCGCGATGATGTCGGCCATGGACGATGCTATCGGATCGCTGCAGCAAGCGTTGAAAACCACCGACCAGGAATCTCGGACTCTCATCGCCTTCATCAGCGACAACGGAGGCCCAACCATGCAGGGAGTGACGGTCAACGGTTCGGACAATACACCGCTTCGGGGTAGCAAGCGAACGACGCTCGAAGGGGGAGTGCGCGTCCCATTCGTGCTGTCTTGGCCAGGAGTGATTGAGCCTGGAGAATATCACCAACCGGTGATCCAGATCGATTTGCACGCAACCGCCTTGGCGGCATGCCAAGTTCCAGTCAAACCCGAGTGGAAGCTCGAGGGTGTGGATTTGGTACCGTATGTTACTGGCAGCATCAAGTCAGCACCTCACGAGGCCTTGTATTGGCGATTCGGGCCGCAGATGGCGATTCGCAAAGGCGATTGGAAGCTAGTCAAGTACGACGCGACCGCAGACGCAGTGGCCGGGGGTCGAGGGGCTAGAGCTCGGGTAAGCTCGCTGAAGCTTTACCATCTGTCCGAGGACATCCATGAGGATACAGATCTTTCGGCCCAGATGCCCGAGAGGGTGAGTCAGCTCCAAGACGATTGGGATCGATGGAACGCAGCGAATGTTGCTCCTCTTTGGGGTGGTGGCCCAGGCCAGGGCCAGGGCCAAGAAAAGTAAACTCACGAGAAAAATCGCTGGTTTTCTTAATAATCAAATGCGATAGCCAGTGAGTCAATCGAGAGCATTGCGTGGCACAATTCGGCGCGGAAAGCTAGAATAACGTCTTTCCAACCGCAGGATCGCTCGCCACAGGAACCAACGCTCGTATGACCAGAAACACCCTCGGGGAAGCCCGAACCAAGATCATCGCAACCGTCGGGCCGGCTTGCGAGGACGAAAAGATCCTGACCGAGTTGGTCCAGCATGGGGTCGATGTTTTTCGGATCAATGCCGCCCACGGCAAACAAGCCGACTTTGAAAGGATCCTCGGAAAGATCAAATCGATTCGGGTCAAGACAGGATTTCCCGTAGCCGTGCTATTGGATCTTGCGGGTCCAAAAATCCGACTCGGTCAATTGGTTCAGGATCCATTGGAAGTCGAGATGGGCCAGGAGCTCTCGTTCGTCCGAGGCGACAGCGCTTCGAAACCCGATGAGCTTACCAGCAACTACGCCAAGCTTGTCGACGAGGTCAACATCGGCGATCGAGTCATGCTCGCCGATGGAACGATCAGTCTCGAAGTGATCGGCAAGACCAAAGACCGCTTGCGATGCACGGTTGCCGTGCGAGGAACCATCCGTTCCAGGCAGGGAATCAATCTTCCAGGAGTCTCCCTTTCGGTCTCATCGATGCGACCTGAGGATGTCGAAAACGCCTTGTGGGCAGCCCGCAACGAAATCGATTTTATCAGCCTCTCCTTCGCGAGATCCGCCCAAGACGTCGCATCTCTAAAGAACCTATTGGCCTCGATGGATGCCCATGCGATGGTTATCGCCAAGATCGAGAAGCGAGAGGCCCTCGAGTGTTTGGAGGAGATCGTCGAAGCTGCCGATGGGGTGATGGTCGCCCGTGGGGATCTCGGGGTCGAGATCGATGTGGCGGAAACACCTGTAGCCCAAAAGCGGATCATCCAAGTCTGCAAAGAGAAGATGAAGCCGGTGATTGTCGCAACGCAGATGCTCGAAAGCATGCACCACAACAGGCGTCCTACGCGAGCCGAGGCCAGCGACGTGGCCAATGCGATTCTCGATGGAGCGGATGCTTGCATGCTCAGTGGCGAGACGGCCATCGGTGAATATCCCGTGGACGCAGTTGAGACGATGAACCGCATCATGCTCAGCACCGAGACCATGCTCAAAAACGTCACCCAGGAGTCCAAGCCCCGGGTCTCGAATCACGTCCACCCAATCACCTCGGCCGTCACCTACAACGCAGCCAATATCGCCGAAGCGATCCAGGCAAAACTTGTGGTCGTGGCCACCCGCACCGGCGGGACAGCCTGGGTCAAAGCCAAGCAGCGAAACTACATCCCAACGTTGGGCGTAAGCGACTCGGAGGCAACTCTTCGCCGCATGTGTCTGTTCTGGGGGATCATGCCTCACCAGGTTGCCCAGCTCGACAGCCCTGAATCCTTGGTCGCCGACGTGCTCAAGTGGGGGAAATCCACAGGGATGCTTTTGGCGGGAGATCGCGTGGTTTTTGTCACCGGGACCGGACTGCTCAACCAAACCCACAATTTGGTCTTCGTCCACGAAGTCCCCAAATAAATGTTCCCGGATAATTAAAACAAGCATTTTCGAGGTTCAGCGAATAGAATCGGAGCAGGTAAGGTTTGTTGCCCGTGTTTTATCGATCGCCGATTGCAAGCCATGAGCATGTCTAAGCCAAGTCGCCCGCATTGCTGGTTTTGGATTCCTGTAGCCACCGTTTGTTTCGCTCTGCTAGCAATAGCATGGTGTCCCCAGGGCACCCACGGCCAAGATCCCCAGCCAGCCAATCAACCGGCTGCTGCCAATCAACCGGCTGCTGCCGATCAACCGGCTCTCAGGGGTGCGACGCTAATTCGAGTTCCGTTACCACTCTCGGGCGATACGGATTCCAAGATCCTCGCTTCGCTCGAATCGATATCGATGCGCGGCCAGGGGAACGAACGGCCGGTGGTCATCCTAGAGTTTGTGCAGGCCTCGGCGCCCGCCGGAGCCCAGGCCGCCCAAGGGCTCGAGCAGCCCGGTGAATCCAAGAGTATTGGGCAGGGTAGTTCGTTTGAAAAAGCGTTGACTATTTCCCGATGGTTAAGTGGCCCGAAAGGTAATCGCGTCAAAAGCGTCGGGTACATAGCCACCAATCTTCGCGGACATGCCGTCCTGGTGGCCTTGGCGTGCGAAGAGCTAGCGATGCTGCCAGATGCGGAGATCGGCAAGGCGGGGATCGATGAAGTGCAGATCGATCCGACGGTCCAGCAAGCTTATGTGGATGTCGCTGCTCGCAGGGGGATGTTTCCAGCGGCGGCTGTCCGATCGATGCTCGACCCGAGCCAATCGCACTTGCAATTGGATATCGAAGGTGGAGGGGTCGAGTACACCACGGCCCCGGATTGGGAGACCAAGCCCCGCCCGGAAGTCGCTTTGGCTCCACGTCAATTGGTACCTGCCAATCAGATGGCGTCCTTCAATGGCCAAGAACTTCGTCAACGCCGATGGATCTCCAACACAGTCAATCAGCGCGAGATGCTACCTGTTGCGCTCAAGCTCACCGGCCCGATCCTCGAGAAGCCTACCTTTGCTCTGCCTCGCAAGCCTGTTCTTTTGGTGCTCCGAGGGGTTCTGCACCCTCGAGTGATCACTCGCAGCATCCGCGCGATCGATGATGCGATCAACAACCAAGGTGCTGATTTGGTATTGATTCAACTCGATAGCCCTGGTGGAAATCTCGATGACTCAATGCGATTGGCGTATCGACTTGCACAGATCCCGTCGGACAAAGCCGAAGTGGTGGTCTTTGTCAGCGAGCACGCACGCGGCGATGCTGCTTTGATCGCATTGGCTGCCGATGCTCTTTACATGGCTCCCAACGCTGTGTTGGGTACAGGAGGCGAGGCCAGCATCAATTCTGCGGCGATAGAGCAACGAAAAAATAGCTTTCTTGAACTCGCGAAACTCTGCAACCGAGCACCTGGGGATATGGTCGGTTTGGCCCAGCCCGACGCGACGATCCATGCTTTCCAAGCTGCCGATGGACGACAACTGCGCACGGTTCCAAACTGGATCGTCGATGATCCGGCTCGCCCGCTGTGGGCCAAGGGCAAAGCAATCGATTATCAAAATGGGATTGCGACAGACCAAGCCCTGGCGATGGGCATCGCATCGGATCGAGCCAACGATCTAGGCGGTGTGGCTCAGAGCTTTGGCGTCAGCGAATTGCCCATGGAAAAACAAACCAGCCGCGTCGAACAGACCATTGAATGGCTCGCCAGCCAGCGCTGGCTGGCGTATGTATGCTTCCTAGTGGGTCTGATCTGCTTGAGCGCCGAATTGAGCACTCCCGGGGCTGGGATACCCGGACTGATCGCACTGGTTTGCTTCTTGATTTTCTTCTGGATGAACATGTTCCAAGGAACGATCGAATGGCTTGAGATTCTTTTGATTGTGGCGGGGATTGGTTGTTTGTTCGCCGAGATCTTCGTTCTACCGGGCTTTGGCATCTTTGGAATCGCCGGGTTGATCATGCTCGCAGCAGGCCTGCTGCTTGCTGGCCAGAACTTTACGATCCCAACGAATCGATACCAACTCGATAAACTCGTGCAAGGTCTCGGCCAATTGGGTTTGGGGGTAATCCTGCTTTTTGGTACCGCGTTGGTCTTCCACAAGCAACTCGGACGCTTGCCGATCGTCCGTTGGTTTGCGCTCGAGCAACCGATCGGGGATAAGTTCATCGTGGCGATGGATCGACTCGATGAGGATCGCCAAATGCTCCGCGGACGCTTTGGTACTACCATGACCAGATGCAATCCTCACGGCAAAGCGATCTTGGGAGACGTCGTTGTCGATGTGGTTTCCAAGCATGGCTGGATCGACGAGGACATGCCGATCGAGGTTGTCGAGGTCAAAGAGAATCAGGTCCTCGTGCGACGTCGAACGATTTAGGTCACGAGCCGTCTGGGTCTAAAAGGTCTCAACGGTCTTTGTTTTTAAGCCACTGCGTGAGTTGCTCTCGGAAGATTTTCGAGTTGTGCCGGATGTCGGTCGGGAGTCGCCCGGGATAGACTTCGAAGGCATCGATATCGATGCTTGGGTGGTGCTCCTTGAGCAACGCTTGCCACTGCAGTTGCGCGGTGACCAGGTCGGCTCGCAGGCTCTTTCGGTGTTCGGGCCAAGGCTCGACGATCACAACGGGCTGTTGATGATCGCCTTGGCCTCGAGGGACCAAAGCGCTTCGGTAGACACTAGGATGCGTATTGACCACCGCTTCGATCGGCTCGGTAAAGATCGGGCCTTGGGCCGTCCTGATACGATGGCTTTTGCGACCGCAGAACCAAAATCGGTCGGAGGAATCCAGATAGCCAACATCCCCCATACGATGCCACACCAGCGGCTGTCCATCGGGCTCGTGCCCGAGGACTTTGTGAAGTGCGTTTTGATCAGTCCGGGTGATGTACCTATGGGTCACGCTAGGACTGCAGACCATCAGTTCCCCGATTTGACCGGGAGTGACTTCGCGGATTTGTTCGATCGACGCGACCGGTTCATCGGTGATCTCGATCACTTTCCAGTGGACTTGGGCAAAGCGGTTGCCGACGCAGGTTCCATGTCCCTGTTGGGTGCGAAGGTGCGTTTCTTGCAAAACTTCGCGAGACTCGATCGATGCGACAGGGAGTGCCTCGGTCGCACCGTAGGGGGTGAACATCTGGCCAGCAGGATCGATCGCCGAGCGGATCTGCTCGAGGACTCGGCTAGGGACCGGCGCCCCGGCGCTTAGGACCAGTCGCAAGCTCTCCATGCCGCGCCCAGTGGATTGGCAATAACGACCGATTTTGGTCCAAAGGGCGGGTGATCCAAAAGACTGGTTGATTTGCCATTGATCGATCGCATCGAGCAGTCGGGGTGGATCGACGTCAGCCGGTCGAGTCGGATCCATGTCGGGCAAGATTGTGCTCGTGCCCATGACGGCGTTGAAGAGCCCAAAGAGCGGAAAGCCACTTAAGTCCTTTCCACCTGGCTCAATTCCGTAGTGCTGCGAGATCATATCGATCTGCGCATGAAAGGTTTGATGGGTGTATTGGACACCCTTCGGAGGCCCGGTGCTGCCGGTCGTAAAGATGATGGCAGCCGAGTCTTGCAAACGTGTTTCGGGTGGACGAAAGCGATTTGCAGGGGTGGCTTCAAGCTGTGCCAAACTCGGGGCAGGGAGAAACCCGAAACGACGACCTACGGTGACGTTGAACTTGGCGTTTGGAAAAAGACCCCTTTTAGCCTTGAGGATGGCTTGGGCAAGCGGGATTGCGACGAATCCATCGGGATGGGTATCGGCTAAGCACTCCAGGAGGTTCTTGCGTCCCATCCCGGGGTCGACCAGCACCAGCGTGGCTCCGGTTTTTAGCAGAGCAAAGACCAGGGCGATGAAGTCTTCGCCAAAGCGAACCAGCAAGGCGATTCGGTGATTGGGTCCGATCCCCATGGTCTGCATGCCGGCTGCGATCGAGCTTGAACGCTCGTCGAGGTCCCGCAAGGAGATCGAGTGGTAGCAACGAGCGGTCCCTTGGCGATGCGAACCGGTGGGAGTTGCGATGCCCAGCAGATCTGCATGTGCGGCTGCTTGGGCGGTTAACCGCAATCCCACGTTCGAGTTCAAAACGCTGTGGGTCATCGATTTCTATTGGATCTTGATTTCGATCCGCTTGGTCGTTTTCGATTCGTCGCCGTCGACTGAAAACGAGACTTCGTGGAATTTCGGGGGCCCGAATCCACGTTTTGGGTTGTTGGAAAAACCGTAAGGTTCGGTGGGGATACCGAAGGCGTTTTTATCGAGCTTGTCATTGCCGTTTTCATCGTGGTGTGCAGAAACAGCCCAGCGAGTCTGAGGACTTTGCATCGCTGATGCTTCGAGCTCGATGGTCCAGACCAATGGCCCCTGGTTTGGCGCATCAAGCGTCTCTTTGGCAAAGGCCTTTTCGGGTTGGTTGAATCCCTCTTGGTTGCGGTACAGGGCTAGGCGGCAACGGCCGTCTGAACCCGCAAAGCCCAGGACCTCGACGGCCAGAGTCGCCCCGCCTGTTGAGGCTAGCTTTGTTGAGCCTTGCTTTGTGGGGACTCGATCCAACGGCACCTCGGGTTGCGGTTCATCGGGTGCAGGTTCCCGACTGGCTATGGGCTCTGCCGGCACCCGGAGTGCGGGGTTGTTGGGAGGCAAGCTCGAGGATGGTTGGTTGGGATTGCACCCAGGGAAAACCGTCGTCAGAAGACTCAAGAGAAGTTTTGGGGACAGGTTGCGGGGGTCCCCCAGGTCGATTCGGCTGGCTTTTAAGGGGTACTGGGCTTTCAGAAAAGGCCTTGAGTCGTTGAGCAGGTTGATTTTCAAGCCTCTTGGCGATGAGCGTAAGGTTGCCGGAAATTGACTTTTATTGAGTACACCGGCGGTTGGGGAACTGCTAAGATATTAACGGGTTTTCGATACAAATCGTAGCCTTAAATAGCTCATCTTGCATTTCTTATCCTAGACCGATCCTTAGGTGGTGCATGTCCAGTTCCGGCGAGAATAGCGAACGCGAAAATCCAAATCGCGAGGATCTGAATCGATTGGATGTTGGATTGTCTGCATCCGAGTCGGCACGGTCTACCAAGAAGGACTCGGACAAGCCAGTCGTTGAGCCTTCGGCCAAGTCACCTGCAGAGGCAACCAAGGCTACGGTGGCTAGTACTGCCAAGAAAGGGGTAACGGCCAGTTCCAAGCCGGCCAGTTCCAAGCCGGCCGGCGCGGCTGCTGAAAACCCTGCGGCGAAAACTCCGACTCAGCAAACTGAGGAACCACGCCGCAAGAAGAGCGGTTTTTGGAATGCGGCACCCAGTTGGCTCATCAGCACGGTCATCCACGTCGCGGCGATCTTGGGGCTTGCTGCATGGAACATCGAGCCCCTGAAAAAAGAGATCAATCTGCTTTTGAACATCGGCGAGCAAGCTGGCAATGAATCCGACGCGCTCGAAGAGTTTTCGATGGACAACGCATCGGCCCAGGTGCAATCCGACAACACCGAAGATAGTCCATCGGATGTCCCGAACGTTGAACCTTCGGCAGTGGATGCCAAGGTAGAGGTCGACATGAGTTCCATGGTGGCAGATGCCCCAGCGGTGTCTGTATCGGGACTGAGCGAATCGTTAGCCCCGGCATCTGGGATCGCCGCTCAGAGCAGCGCCGCGATGCGAGCAGGTCTCAACAGTCGATCCAGTGAGACCAAGCGAGATCTGCTCAAGAAGTTCGGTGGTACGACCGAGACCGAGCGCGCTGTATCGATGTCTTTGAAGTGGCTGGCTGAGCATCAGAATCCAGAGACCGGGGCTTGGACCTGGTCTCACTCACTGGTCTGCGGAGGCAAATGCGACCGGCCAGGCAATCGGACCCGAAGTCTCAACGGAGCCACAGGCATGGCCCTGATGTGCTTTTTGGGGGCAGGCCAAACGCATATGGAAGGTGAGTACAAAGAAACGGTCTTCAAAGGACTGAGTTTTCTGATCAACAGCATGAAAGTCCAAGGCGGCTATGGAGCTTGGTGGGTCGGTGCAGGCGGGAGCGGGCTCGACGACATGTACGGCCACGGGATCGCTGCGATCGCCATGTGCGAGGCGTACGGGATGACCCGAGATCCGCGTCTGAGGGAAGCGGCTCAGTTGGGAATCAATTATCTAACTCCAGCCCAAAATCCTCAGACCGGCGGCTGGCATTACTCCCCTTTCATCCAAGACAAAATGCCCGGGGATACTTCGGTCGTCGGCTGGCAGATGATGGCGATCAAAAGCGCTGCGATGTCGGGACTCGATTACGACATCGATACGGTTCGCCGCGCCAATTTCTTCCTCGATACCATGATGGTACCTGGTGGTTTCGGTTACCACTACAGCATGGATTCCAAGAAACAAGATCCGCTGGGCTATCGGCCAGCGATGACCGCTTGTGGTGTCCTGTGCCGAATGTACTCGGGTTGGAAAAAAGACGAACCATCGATCAAAGCCGCTGCGAGCAAGTTCGCCGAACAGGGACCCAGCAAGTCCGATATCTATTACAACTACTACGCCACTCAGGTGATGAAACAATACGGTGGAGCGGAGTGGGAGTCTTGGAACACCCGCATGCGAGATCAATTGGTCAGCAGCCAAGTCCAAACCGGTCATGGCCAAGGAAGCTGGTTTGTTGAGGACGGGCATTCCACAGACAGTGGTGGTCGACTCTACAGCACCTGCATGTCAACCATGATGCTCGAAGTCTACTACCGCTATATGCCATTGTATGCCGAGCAAGCCGAAGAAGATGCGTTCAAGCTCTAGGATACCCTAACAATCCAGGCACTCTCAACGATGAATCAGCTCGCAGCTGGTCGTTGGTGGCACATCGATCAAGATACCCAGGAGCATGATCCAAAAAGGATCGTCTGCGACCTGTGCCCCAGGCAATGCCGCATGAAGGAAGGGGATCGAGGCTTTTGCTTTGTTCGCAAGATCGAGCACGGACAGATGGTGCTCGATACCTATGGAAAAAGCACCGGTTTTTGCATCGATCCCATCGAGAAAAAACCGCTCAATCATTTCTACCCAGGCACGAGCGTCCTGTCCTTTGGCACCGCAGGTTGCAATCTCGGTTGCCAGTTCTGTCAAAACTGGGACATCAGCAAGTCCAAAGAGGTGGCTAAACTCAGCAGCCAAGCCACTCCAGAGTCGATTGCCCGTGCCGCAAAAGCCTACGCCTGCCGCAGCGTCGCCTTTACCTACAACGATCCGGTCATCTGGGCAGAGTACGCCATCGATACCGCCAAGGCTTGCAGGGATCAAGGCATCGCGACAGTGGCCGTCACCGCCGGTTACATGATGCCCGAGCCTCGGCGCGAATTCTATCAATGGATGGATGCTGCCAACGTCGATTTAAAAGCATTCTCAGAGGATTTCTATCGCAAAATCACTTACTCACACCTCGAGCCAGTCCTCGATACGCTCCGCTATCTCAAGCATGAAACCGACGTTTGGTTTGAGATCACCAACCTGGTGATCCCTGCGGCGAACGACTCGGCCGATGAGCTTCATCGCAGG
>CAILTZ010000719.1 GCA_903837255.1 uncultured Pirellula sp.
CACTCCATGAGATGATTCGCGAGACAAGAGCTTATGCCAAGGCCAAGCTTTCGGATCCAAAAACGACCATCGATATGCGACTCGAGGCGATGATCCCGGTCGTCGAGGGGAAAACCCCCGTGATGATCGTCGCTAATGCCAGCAAGCAGATTCAAACAGCCGTCGCGTTCTGTCAGCAGCACGGTCTGAAGATGGTGCTCTTCGGTGGAGCCGACGCGATGCACTGTGCACAGCTTTTGAAAGAAGCCGACATTCCAGTGATCCTCGCTGCTGTTTACCGACTTCCGAGTCGACGCGATGCAGCCTACGATGCGATGTACGCACTACCGGGCCAATTGCAGGCCGAAGGGATCCGGTTCAGCATCGCTAGCGATGGACGCTTCGGTGCCTCTGGCGTTCGCAATCTACCTTATCATGCCGCTGTCGCCTGCGGCTTTGGACTCGATCCCGAAGCTGCCTTGCGCTCGATCACCCTGTCTCCTGCAGAGATTTATGGCGTTGCCGATCGAATCGGGTCGCTGCAACCTGGCAAAGATGCTTCGGTGTTCATCAGCAACGGCGATATCCTCGAAACGGCAACCCAAGTCCAACAGGCTTGGGTGCAAGGTCGCAAGGTCGACTTGAGCAGCCGACACACCGATCTGTACGACAAGTACAAAACCAAATACCAACAGTTAAGCAAATAGACCGCTAATGCGTAAATGTTGGTCGAAGTGGGCCGTCGCGACGAGCCCTTTGCCGACGTGAATGTCCATGTCCCGGGCTAAACTAGGTAGCCCGGCGCGATGAAACTCTTTCTCTTGGGTGGCATTGAAGAAAAGCAAGATCCCACCCGATGAACCTCCCGAGACGGCGGTAACCGTTGCGTCGTTGACCGCCGCGACGCGGTAGAGCAGTCCACCCGGGATCCCGTCGCAAACATGGGACTTGGCAAGCACCCCGTCGCTCCAATTGAATCGCAGCAAGAGGGGCTCGTGCACGGCTCCAAAGGGATTGCTCCCTTTGTGGGTGCCCGCTGCAAAAACCTCGTTGCCGCTTGGTGAAATGGCCAGCGACCGCACACCTCCAAACTCAGCGTTCTGCCCCTTGTTGGGATTGTACAACGTCGCTCCATCGAGGGTCCGAACCAACGAGCGATCGTCGAGCTTCCATACGCAGATCTTGCCCATCAAATCCCCAGTCAACAAATGCTTGCCGTCGGGATGGAACGCGGCGCTGTAGATGTGCCGTTCATGGGCCGGCCACTCGTGGAGCTTCTCACCCGTATCGGTCTTCCACAACCGGATCACTCGATCGTTTCCGACCGAAACAACCATGCTGCCATCGGCCGAAATCTCAACCCCTCGGATCCAACCCTGGTGAGCTTCCACCGCGCGGATGATCTTTGGCTCGGCTTCGTTGATAGCCCACCAGATCAGCCTCCCCTCGCAACCCCCAGAAATCAACTGATCTCCCGTCTTGGAATACGTCAGTGCCTGGACCCAACTGTCATGCCCCTTGAGCAGCACCTTCTGGCCGTCGGCGATGTTCCAACGCTGGAGTTGATTGTCCTGGGAGGTGCTCACGCACTGTTCTGCGGTTGGCGATATACGGCAAGCGATCAACGGCGAGTCGGCCTTCCATTGATGCACCACATGCGATTTGGTGACATCCAACTCGATCATACCAGAACCTTCCAAATCGGTTCTGCTGCTGGATCTGCGATCGGCAGTTCTCGCCCATCGACCATGAGCGACTGGCTCGAGTCGACTCCGACGGCCCGGAGGATCGTATGGAAGATATCTCCGTGGTCGACCTGTCCGTCCGTGACTTCGGTCCCCTCTGCGTTGGTCTGGCCATACGCTGCACCCCTGGCTACCTTGGCACCGGCCATAACGACCGACCAAGCCTTGGACCAGTGATCGCGCCCGTAGTACAAGTTGATGTTCGGAGTACGTCCGAACTCACTCAGGACAACCACCAGTGTCTTTTCGAGCATCCCGCGCTGGGCAAGGTCCTCGATAAAGGTCGCAAAGGCAATGTCGAACTCTCCGACCTGCTCGATATGAAAATTGAAGTTGTCGTTGTGGGTGTCGTAGTTCGAATGGGTGACCTGCACAAACGAGACCCCGTTCTCCAATAGCCGCCGAGCGACCAAGCATTGACGGCCGAGTTCTGAGTTGCCATACATGTCCTGGGCAGATTGAGACTCCTTGCTGACGTCGAACACCTCGCGGCGTTCCATGAGCTTCAAGGCTTGTTCGTAGGAGTGCGTATACGCGTCGGTGACGGCCGATCGGCGCTGAGTGAGGTACTGCTCGTTGATCTTGCGACGCAGTTCATGACGACGGGCCTCAGCCTCAGCAGCGATCGCATCGGGCTTGTTCGAATTCTGCGGAGGTTTGTCCCCACCCAGATGAATGCTGTTGAATTTCGGGCCCAGATACGCCGCCTCGTTGCCTCGTCCGCCCCCACCACCCGGAGTGACGATGATGTGACCAGGCAAACCGGTCTGTTCATCGTGCAGCATCTTGGCAGCCACCGACCCGACTTGAGGATACTCCGCGGCCGGGGTTTGGCGTCTGCCGGTGAGCATCATATAAGCCCCTTTGCCGTGATCGTCCTCGGAGGTGTTGACACCTCGCAAGAGACACAGATGGTGCATTTGCTTTGCGGTCTTGGGCAATAGCTCGCAGATATGGATTCCCGGCACGCTTGTGGGTATCGCCCGAAACGGTCCGCCGGTGCGCGTCGAAGGCTTTGGATCCCAGCTTTCTAACTGGCTCAAACCCCCGTGCATGTTGAACACCACGACCCGATAGTCTTGCTTGGCAATCGCATTGGCTGACGCACCCTGTGAAAGGGTCGCAACCACTCCCCCGGTCTTCAAGGCGGCAGCACCTAGGGCGGTGCCACCGGTGGTACCGAGGAACTTTCGGCGACTGAGCGCATGGTCCACAGATCCGCACGCGTATCGAGCTCGATGGGTCATGGTTTGCTCCAATGGATGGGTGTTGTTTAGGTTCGATGGATTGTTAGTGTTGAGTTCTTAGGGATATAGCCGGAATTCCACTCCAGCGAGAATTCCCCAAACCAGTTCATGGATCACGGCGGGCTTTGTATCTAACGCTTTACTGATCGTTTCAGGAATCCATTCTAGTTCCGAGGCTGTCGCCGGTCTGGCTAATAAACCGCGAGCCAGCAACTGCGTCGCGGCCAGAGGGTCCGGCGATTGGATCGCAAGATTCGTCAGATTGGTTCCGCTGGGGGCAGCCCAAGCGTAAACCGACCCGCCGTTGGCAACAAACAGGGCTTGGTCTGGCGAAGCAAAGAAATCGTCGCTGGTTTGCCCTACCCCAGAGGAGTAAAGGTTTGAAAAAGTATCGATGTTCCCTTGCAGCTTGTCTCGCGCTGAGCGGACGGCCTGCAACATTCTTGCTTGCTGCTGCTCGGCTGGAGCATCGGCAGCCAGCGGGGCATTCTTGTCCAGTTCCGCTCTCTCGTTGGCGATGTAATTAGTATGAATATTCGTCGCCGCCAGTATCGACCATCCAAACTGTTCGGGGCTCAGGGCTCGTTCGGGAGCCACTGCAAAGACGGCTTGGCAACTCTCGTCGACCTGTGCCTTGAGCATTGTGCATTCTTCCGCAAGTTTTCCGACCTGCGAGCTGATTGTCTCGATCGTAGTCTTATGGGTGTCCAAGGCTCCTTGCTGAGCTTGGGCCTTGTTCATCGCATTGGCCATCAGCATTTTGCTCTCTTCGAATCTCCTTTGCATCTCTCCAAGGGCCACTTGGAGTTGCTTCATCTGCGGTTCGAGCGTGCCGATTTCGGCACTCCTAGAAACCAAACTCGCATCGAGCTGAGCAATTGCCGAATCGATGGATGCGGGATCGGCTACCAAGCCCTTGGTCTCAGCCAGCTGGGTTTTCACCGAAGTGAGCTTGTCTTTTTGGGCGGCGAGCTCTTTCCATTTGCCCTGGATCGGTTCGAGCTCTTTGGTGGTCTGATCCATGGTCCCTTGCAAGCCGGCCATCGCTTGCTCGGCTGCTAGTTTTTCATTGTTGGCCGCAAGCAGGGACTCCTGCATCGGAGTGATCTGAGAGGCAAGCTGTGCAAGCTGCACTTGACTCGTCGTCGCTTGGGCGCTGCGATCTAGCCACATCGAGACGCGTTCGAGCCGCTCGGCTCGTTGCGAAATCATCGCCGCCTTGCGACGAGTGGCTTGGAATACCTCTCTGGCTTGGGTCATCGCGATATCAGCTTGTTGGAGCTGTTGTTCAACCGGAGTCAACCGATCGACGACCGCCTTCCATTCGCTTCGTTTGGTCTCTTTGACTCCAGCGGCTGCATCCCGCGCGGTGGCAGCCGTCGTGGCGGCCTGTTCGGCTGCCGTAACCTGGGGCTTGAGGGCTTCGATCTTTGCTCGGGTACTGACGATGCTATTTTGGATATCCGGATCGTCCCCGAGCGCTTTGGCCTGCTCGAGTTTCTGGGCAGCTTCGTCGAGCAAGGCCACTTTCTGGGCGATCGCCTTATGAGCCGCTGAGGCTTTGTCGAATGCGACGAGCGTGTCGTTCCATTTCTTATTGGCATCGTTGAAGCCGGCTTCGGCACCGTCGAGCTCGGCCCGTATGGCGATACGGGACTTTTGAACCTCACGCCAAGCGTTGGCGGCGGTTTCGTAAGCGGTTTGCTTTTCCTTCCACACGGCCTCCGCCGCTGCGATTTGGGAGTTGGCTGCTACCAAAGCTTCAGTGAGCTGAGTCCTCCAAGCGACCGCCTCGGGGGCTTGGACCTGCACCACTCCACGAGCATCTACCAAGGCATGGATCGGTATGCTGCGACCGCGTTTGTAAGTTTCACTCAATGCAATTTGTCGCAGGATCGTCGTTGCATCGAATTTGGATTCGACCAACGAATCGGTCAGAATTTTGAGCAATTCAGGATTGCTAGGGGGATTGTCAAAGTGTTGCATATCCAGGGGATGAACCAAACCTCGACCGAACATCAAAGCCCACAAGCGATTAGCCCAGTTCTCCGAAAAGGCTCGATTGGAAGCTTGCAGCTGACCGGCCAGCAGGGCGCGACGGCTCTGGACCGGTGCACTGGCAAGCCCACCAAAGGAGCCTTCGCGAGGCGCAGGTTCATAACGCTCGTCGGGAGCCGCATACGGTTCAAAGTGTTCGGCTTGGCCCGGAGCTCGGGTCGCAGAGCGAAACGGTACGCCTTTGTTGAAGACCGACTCGAACGGAGCGTCACCGGCGGCCTTTTCGATATACATCTGGAGTTTCTGCTCGGCTCCTTTTTCATCGAGGGTCTTGCCCTCCGCTAGCGAACCTGCCGAAACATAGGCCAAGAGACCATGGTAGTCGATTTGCAGATAGTCCTCGATTTGCGGGTGATCGTGGCACTGCGCACACTGCATGTCCTTGCCGAAAAAGACTCGCCCAACATCGCGGGCGATGGCATGCGAATCCCCTCCCCGTTCCAGGAAGAATCGTTGCTGAGCCCGCGCGGTTTTGTTCCACCAAGGGCTCTGGACGATGCCTCGCAGGAGCGTGTCCAAGGGGGTGTTGGAATCGACCGAGGATCGCAAGAAGGCGATCCAGGTCGCTCGATCCACGTGCTGGTAAGCTCGGCGTTGCAGCAAAGTCTTGTCGTACCAATCAACCATCCGCTCACGATGAAGCGGATCGGCCAAAAATTTCTCGACCCAACGGGCCCAGCGCCCTTCGACCGGTTCGGCCAGATAAGCATCGATTTCTTCGAGCGAAGGAACCGTGTTGCGCAAGTCCAGCGAGAGCCGTCGGAGTTGCTGGGTCTCCATCGCCGGACCCGCCATGAGCCAGGGCATGTCGGCTGCCGCCGCCGCATCGATCCGCTGATGAAGGTTGTCGATTTGCCCCAGCGATTGCCCCAGAGTTTGACCCGAGAAAACAATCGCCGAAAGGCAAACAAACAGTGGGCCGCTTGCCCAGATCCAACAGATCGATGGCAATAAGGCTAGAGCCCAAGCGGTGCGTTGCAACGGAATCAATCCGCTCATGGTCCGACTCGATCTTCAGGCAGGGTAAGGC
>CAILTZ010000720.1 GCA_903837255.1 uncultured Pirellula sp.
AGCCACTTCCTCGCCTTCGTACGGGCCCAGAGGCCCATACTACGGCGAGATGGCAAGAAACCGGGGACAGACCCCGCGCGATGGGGTGATCTTGGATCGTAGGTCGGCGTTCTTCCACCTCATCGCTGTGTTGGACGCGACCACGTATTGGCTCCTATCACCGCAGCCCTCGAACGCTGAGTCGAGGATCGGACGCAGCTCGGGAAAGATCCGACCGCGTTGGATCTAAAGACAAACACATTTGGCTCAAGGGCTCAGCAGAGAGCTACAATCTGCCGTGACTCGATGATACGATTGGCAATCATGAAAACAGATCCGCTTGAGTTTTTTCCACTACATAAATCCGACATTGCCAATGCTCGTGCTCTCCTTGCACTTGGCTACCCAGCGTTGGGGCCACATCTTAAGGAGTTGCTCGAGTGGTTGCAGGACGGTAACTGGCCCATCTCGCGACCCATTGGAGAATTTCTCCTAACCGTTCCTGAAGCTATCGCTCCGCTGATTCAAGAGGTGCTTGCGGGCGAAGACCATCAATGGAAGTATTGGTGCATTGTTCGACTGATCGGCGAGATGAAACCAAAGGTCGCCGAGCCGTTTCGTTTCGAGTTGTTGCGCCTGGCTGAATGTCCGACCCTTGCTGAAGCTCAAAACGAATTGGACAAGGAAGCCCTGGGGGCTTTGCAGAAACTTTGGCCTGATGACTGGAGACTGGATCTCCGCAGCGGTGAATTGGCATCCTGGGCACAAGATCGAATCGATAACAAACAACATGGAAATGGTTCCAAGCCACCCCCAGGGGGGATTATGGCGTTTCCAGAGGTGCTTGCGGATCTCGAATCTCGACCTGGCATGTTTCTACGAAAAGTCACGTACGATTCCGTCGCTTCCTGTATCCAAGGATTCGATTTGGGGACAGGTTTCAAGTTTCTTAAGGGCTTCAAAGAATGGCTTTGCTCGCGCGCAACGCAAGGGCACAACATGAGCTGGCCCGTCCTGGTGTTGTACATCGCATTTCCCGAGTCCAAAACGCCATGGCGAAATTTGGAAGATCCCGAGTCCGAGCAGCAGGCGATTGCGACACTGTTCCAATGTCTCCGGGACTTCTGTTCCGAAAGGTAGGACATCCTCCATGAGTTTAAACCAAGTGATTCTGCATTTCCCAGTCGAATTCGATGCGCTGTACACGGACAAAGGTTATTGGCCTTACGCCATTGTAGAATTACCTGACGGCGATCACTTCTCCGTTTATTTTGCGCAGATCTGTAGTTTCGATTTACCAACCATGCATGAGCCATGCTTTGCCCCTCCAGGGTTGATCATTGTTCCGGAGGTAACGATTCCAAACATGGAGCGAGCGGTTCGGGAATTGTATGAGTCTGGGCGTTTTTTTCCCTTTCTCAAGCCGATCGCGATTGCCGATCTGAAATCAATCGAACTCAAGAATTGGCCACCGCTTCCTCCATGATCAGCTTCTTGGCCCCTGCCGCCTTGGCAAAATCCTCCTCGGCTCTCATAACCCCAGGGCGTTGCCTCATCACGCCCCGTTGGGGCTTGGGAGCGATCGTTGAAAGAGTGCCGAGGCGGCAAGATGCAGCCAGCCGAGGATGAACAGCGAGCCTCCGATCGGGACGATACTCCAGTGGATGATTTCGTCAGCAAAGACCATGCTGTAGAGTCCACCGGAGAAACCGATGGTCCCCAGCAGCATCAGCACACTTGCGATCGTTGCCAGTTTGGATCGGGTGCAGTAACCGCTAGCGGCAAGGGCCAGGACAGCCAATGCATGAAACATTTGGTAGCGAGTCGCCAGTTCGCATTGTTGGAGTTTCTTGTCGACCTGTTCCTGCGTGAAGCCTTGGGACTCGAGGCGTTTTGGCAAACTGTGAGCCCCCATCGCCCCGATGGCAACACAGATGGCGCCCGAGAGTGCGGCGAGGATCAGGAATACGCGAGCTGCTGGTTGATTCATTGCAAAGATGGCTTGTGGTTAGGTTCCGAGGTCGTCGAAAGGCAGTTGCTCCGATGAACGTTCGATGAGGCCTTCGTAAAAGTGTCTTCGGCAGACAGTGACATACCGATCGTTGCCGCCGATTTGAATTTGTTCGCCGTCGCGGACCGGTCTGCCTTCGGAGTCGATTCTCAGGACCATGGTCGCTTTGCGACCGCAATGGCAGATGGTTTTGATTTCTGACAGGTTATCGGCCCAGGCCAGCAAGTATTGGCTACCTTCGAAGAGGTTCCCTTGGAAATCCGTGCGCAGGCCGTAAGCCAGTACGGGGATCGAGAGTCGATCGGCGATATCACCGAGCTGGCGGACTTGGGCTTTGGTCAAAAACTGAGCTTCGTCGACCAGCACGCAGTGGACGATCGATGCGTCGTGTTGGCGTTGGGTGATGCGAAAGAGGTTATCGCTAGATTTGAAGGGGATCGCGTCGGAGGAAAGTCCGATGCGGGAGCTAACTTTGGCTTTTCCGAACCGATCGTCGATTTCGGGTCCGAAGACGAGGGTTCTCATGCCCCGTTCGCGGTAGTTGTAGCTCGACTGCAGCAGGATGGTGGATTTGCCTGCGTTCATCGTCGAGTAGTAAAAGTACAATTTAGCCACGGGGATCGGTTCCTTCGAGCGTGCAGATCTTTGGGAAAAAGGTATTCCGAAAGACCTATACGAGAAAGCTAAATCGTAACGTAAAATGGGGGGATATGAATACAGACTATGCCATTGAAATCTCCGACTTGACGGTTGCCTATGCGCGGAAACCGGTGCTTTGGGAGATCAATTTGTCGGTACCGCGAGGCGTCTTGGGGGGAATCGTCGGTCCGAATGGAGCTGGAAAAAGCACGCTGATCAAAGCCATTTTGGATTTGGTCCCTCGGGTCAGTGGAACGGTCAAGATCCTTGGAAAGCAGATTAGCACCCAGCGGCATCGGATCGCTTATGTTCCCCAGCGTGAGAGTGTCGACTGGGACTTTCCATCGACGGTCTTGGACGTGGTGCTCATGGGGATGTATCGCGAGATCGGATGGTTTCGGAGAACTCGAAAAGTGCATCGCCAGAGGGCTTTGGAAGCTCTCGAACGCGTAGGGATTGCCGATTTAAAGGATCGGCAGATCAGTCAGCTCTCGGGGGGC
>CAILTZ010000721.1 GCA_903837255.1 uncultured Pirellula sp.
GATCCAGACACGCTTGCAGGCAATGGACGTTTTGCAGCGAGATCGTTCACCGGAAAACCTGCCGTTGCTGCTCGAAACGCTCGACGAGCCCAAGCTTGCGGCAAAGGGGCTCTCGATGCTCCGTTTCTACGACGACCCGAGGATTGCCGATGCGGTGATCAAAAGATTGAATAAGCTCTCACCCGATGCGACAGCGGCTGCGTTGGATTTACTCACAAGTCGCAAGCCGCTTGCTGAGAGATTGCTCGATGCCCTGTCCAGCAAACAAATCGATCGCTCGACCCTTACGGCTTATTATGCCCGTCAAATAACGCTGCTCAATGACGAGAAAATCAATGAGCGGATTGCCAAGGAGTGGGGGCAGGTTCGCAGTGGGACCGAGGCCATGAAGGACCAGATCCGCAAGACCACCCAAGCCTACCGAGGAGCACCGCTTTGGGCGTTTGATGCTGGTGCAGGGAAGAAACACTTCGACAAACTCTGCGCGTCATGCCACTCCCCTGAGAATCAAAACATCGAGATTGCACCCAAACTGCAAGGGACCGGAGCCAAAGGGATCGACTACGCGATCGAGAACGTCATCGATCCGAATGCGGTGATCGGGAAAGACTACCAGGCGAGGGTGATTCGGACCAACGATGGGCAGGTCATCACGGGATTGGTACAAGCCCAGAGCGATAGCAGCATCTCTTTAAGAACAGCGACCGAGACGATCCAAGTCGATAAATCCGATATCGAGGAATTAAAGGTCTCCGAGAACTCGTTCATGCCTGTGGGGCTCCTCGATACTCTCGACGAGCGGCAGCGAATCGAGCTCTTCAAGTACTTGCTCTCCCTTTGATCGAGGCTTGAAGGTCGTGGACTCATTGACACAGGATGCACTGCGGATTTGGCAAGCCGGCGTCGATGCCGTGCGGGCCGATCGTGTGCTGCGAGATTCTCTTCGATGGGATGGCCGGTGCTTAGAGATCCAGGGCAAGTCGATCGATTTGTCTCTAGCCAAGCGACTCATCATCGTCGGGGCGGGCAAGGCCACCGGCGGGATGCTCGAGGGGCTACTCGATGTGATCCAAGCAGGCAGTGTGCAAGCAACCTCGAATCGAATCGAAACGCGCGGATGGATCAACGTTCCAGAGGGGGCCGTTCCGAAGGGCTTCTACAATGCGACCCATGAAGAGGGTTTATCGCGCAGCGTTTGTGGGGTGAGGATCTGTGAGGCTCGGCCCCGAGGGATCAACGAGCCGACCCCCAGGGTGTTGGCCGGTACGCAGGAGATTATCCAATACGTCGAGCAAGCCAGCCCGCAGGATGCGGTGATTTTTTTGCTTAGTGGAGGAGGCTCAGCGCTACTGTGTGCACCGCACGAGTGGTTGACGTTAGACACCAAGATTGCCATTGCGCGCGCGTTATCGAGCCGTGGGGCTGGGATACAGGAGCTCAATGCGGTACGCAGGGCGCTCAGTCAGGTCAAAGGGGGTGGATTGGCCAGGAGATGCCATGCGGGGCATCTTGTGACGCTTGTGATCTCCGATGTGCTTGGCGATCCGTTGGAGATGATAGGATCGGGACCGACGGTCCTCGATCCTGCCCCTGATGCGTTGCTTGCAGCGAGCCTGCTCGATCGGTACGCTCCGGGCGAATTTTCGCAGGTTGTAACCAAGCTCGTAGAGCAGGGGTTCGAGGGGCCAGCAAAAGAGTGGCCCTCGGGGACTTTGGCGCACACATTTGTTTTGGCCAACAATGCGACTGCCGTGCGGGCAGCCGCAGCGCAAGCCGAGCAGATGGGGTATTGCGTTCAAAGCGAATCCAGGACCGAGGGTCAGGGGACGGCTCAGGCGATGGGATTGGAGTTAGCCCTTCGATTATCGAGTATGGATCACCGGAGTGTTTGGATCAGCGGAGGGGAGCCGACGGTGGTCTTGGCCGACGCATCGATAAGGGGTCATGGGGGCCGGAACCAGCACTTGGTCTTGTCGGCTGCGAGTGCTTTGATTGGCGACCCGAGGCTTGGGGGACTCAAGCGATCGATTCAGCAGGGGGGCGAATCGATTGTGTTGGTTTCAGGGGGGACCGATGGGGAGGACGGGTCGACGCAAGCCGCCGGGGCGTGGGTTGACAGCCAGTGGATACGAACCAACGCAGGGGGCCTTGCGGAGATAGACGATGCGTTGCGTCGGTGCGATTCCTTTGGGGTATTTCAGCGGTTGGGAGGATTGCTCCAGACGGGTCCGACGCACACGAACGTCTGCGACTTGCGCGTGTTGGTCCGGGGTTAGGCCAAACCTTTGCCACGAAAAGCCTTGATCATTTTCGCTTTACAGAAGGGGTTTTTGAGGGTATTTTTAGGGGCCGTGCAGCGGGCCCTAGGGCGCTCGTGCATATTTACCCTGGTCGACGGTTTCGAGCCTCTGAAGGAGGCTTGGGGCTGGAAATTCCGGGGTATACAATCCGGAGGATAGCCGAATGGTTAGGAACCTGATTCGAAATCAGGCGCCGGGAAACCGGTTGAGGGTTCGAATCCCTTGTCCTCCGCTAGATGGGTTAGCTTGACAAGTTTGTCTTCCAAAAATCGCACTTTTTGCGAGTTTCTATGGGCGCGGTCTAGGTCAGTTCTGATCGCTGTGCGATGAACCACCTCCGTTGCCAACCCGTCTATACCGCGCAACGTACCATTGTGCGCTCAGTGCTACTCAATCTAACGCACGACGGACTAGAAGTCCGTCGTACTGCCCACAAGCCAACGTACGATGGACTTCCAGTCCGTCGTACTGCCCACAAGCCAACGTACGATGGACTTCCAGTCCGTCGTACTTCTCGGGCTTCTTCAACCTTTCTATCTCGTTCGTCGTGAATCGCTTTGTGCTTGCCTGCGAGCATGTCACTTGCAGTGATGTATCCGATATCAAAGGTCTTAACTATCCATGACGAAAGGGAATGTTTTTTCAAGAAATCGCGAGAGTCCTAGCTCGGACTCTACGTAAGTCGTAGAGTATAATTGATGCCCGGACACCGACTCATTTCAGGAGTTGAGACATGATTCTCCGCACTTTGAATTTAAATCTTGCCGAATACGATGCGATGGTTCTCAAGGGGGCCTTTGATGCTTTGAACCGGCGGGTCGAGTTGATTCGAGGGGAGATTGTCGAAATGAATCCAGCAGGACCAGTTCATGATGATTACGTCACCTACCTCAACAATTGGTCTTCGGATGCACGGGACAAAGAACTGACGCAGATCACTTCCCAAATAGGGATTGACATGCCCCAAGCGCAGAGCCGACCCGAGCCCGACGTCTTCTGGGTACGCCGGGCCCGCTATAGGGATGGCCATCCCCAAGCTGCAGATGTCCAGTTGGCCATCGAGGTCGCCGATAGCTCCTTAGAGAAGGATCTCGAAATCAAACGCCATCTGTACGCAGAAGTCGGTATCGTCGAATACTGGATCGTGGATTGTCAGAACCGATGTGTCCATATGTTCCGGGATCCCGAAGGGACCGATTACCGAACACATCGGATTGCATCGAATACTGAATTGATCTGTCCGCTCATCGCTCCCGACGCCCATCTCGATCTACACGATTTATTTGCGGGCGAATAACCTACGTGCGGTTGGTCTTCGCTCGAGCGATCAGCGGTTTAAATCCTGGACCGCTAATGCCCGCTGATGGAACGCTGATGGAA
>CAILTZ010000722.1 GCA_903837255.1 uncultured Pirellula sp.
AGCTAGGCCAGCCTTGGAGGCTTGGGTTTCCATCCAAGCCAGTGAAATCCTAGAAAGACTGGAGTCTTCGCAACCTCCACCGACATCCCCATGCGAGCCAACGAACCAACGTTGCTCGGCGATCCTTCCATCCTCTAGGCGTCCGTAATCCAACGCCCGATCCGAGGGTTGCCTAGGCGAAACAGGCCCCTTTGAAACCCATGGGGTTGAAGAGAAAATCTCGCGGTGTTCATCGATGGCCATGGCGTGGTAGGCTCGCTTGACAATTCCCGATAGTTGCGTGTCGTGCCACATCAGCCCTCGGTTCATCCATCCACCGCCGGGAATTCCAAGTGCGCCGACCGTGTCCCAGACTCCCAGGAAGTCGATCGTCACATCTCGGCTAAAACGATTGCGAAACACTGACGCTGGGTCTTTAGTGGTCGCCGAACTACTGAAGCGTGGAGGAGCCACTGCCGATGCAAGGGTGTTATTTTCATCGAATCTAGTCCTGTAGTTCGCTAGCGCGGCCTTAAGAGTCGATGGATTGGTGATGTAGAGCAAACCGCTTTTGCGAATCATCCCCGATAAACTTCGTGCAGTATATGCGCCACGGCTGAACCCGAAAATCCAAATCTCGTCTCCGTCGTCGTAGTTTTGGCACAGCCACTCGTATCCTTTGAGGAGGTGCTCGTTCAATCCTACTCCCGCGATACCTCCTGGGATTCGGCGAAGCGTATCGGGACCTACGCCGGGAGAATAGTAGAACCTCTGACGCTTTCCTGTCGTGTCTTGGGATTGAACGTTTTTCGCCAGAAGGTAAACATTCGTTTCGTTCATCACATCCATCCATGTTCCATCGAAAAACAGGATGAGGCGCTGATTTGTCATGATCGTATTGGGGTTAACTGTTTGATGCGATCGTCGTGTGTTATTCGTGTCCAACCGAAACCAGGTGTAAACTTGACCGTGGCGCTACAGATGGTTCGAGCAATTTTAGCTCGGATGCCTACCATTTCGCTAGGAGGGACGCGATAGAGACGGAGGCAATAAGGGCTGGCTTCCTGACGGCTGCTCGGATGAGCTGGGTTGTACACCAAGTACTGCGATACCGATTGCATGGTTGTTGGAATCGAGTCTCTATCCCCACTTCCTATTCGCAAGACTTCAGGGTGGTCCGATGCTTCCACTGAACTCTTGTGAGTCCAGCTACCTATTTACGTAGAAACGCCGTGAGCAAGATCCATGACGTGTTGGGCGTGATCGAAGGGTCTACGAAACGGTTTTTTCGCGTGCAAGGATGTCGCGACCGATGATCATCATCTCCTGGCAATCGATCGCTCTGCTGTTGCTCTCGAAGAGACTCGCGACCGATGCCTTGTGGATCTTCATCTTCAGTCCGCCAACCCCCAACGCTCCATAGTCGACCCGATCGCCGCGCTGGACCCCTTTGTCGGTAAGCCCAATCCCTTCTATCCCCAACGGTGGCACGGCGTTTAAATCGATCGCTACCCTGAGCTCTGTCGCTTGCTCGAGCTGCTCGGCGGTCATCAACCTTACTCCCGCTGCCCCGCAACCGAAAACCACTTGCGACTCGCGGATGGCTTTATCGGTCCATAGCTGATCCGCACTGGAGATGGCGATCAGACGATGGGCCGGGATGCCTTGACCTAACAACTGATCGACGCATTCCTGGGAACGATCGAGTGAACGTGACGACAGATAAACCGTGCATTTCTCGTTCGCTAAGATCTTGGCCACCCGTTGACCAACCGGCCCAGTAGCGGCCAAAACCAGCGCCGTGCTGCCTTCGAGATCTAGGTGCCTTGAGGCGCTGATGACAGCCGCGGCCGCGGTGCTGTTGGACCCATTGCAGTCGATCATCACCGAGACTCTGAACGGATCGAACATCGCATCGATCGCGTTGCGGTAGACTTGTTCGCCATGGACCACATTGCTTCCGCCGATAAAGAACGCGGTGTTTTTGAGGTCCTGAGGGCCTCGGGTGTACATCGCTCCATGGACCAAATCTCGGACCTGCTCGGGCTTAACGTTCGCATACTGCAGCAGACGTTCGGCCCCTGCATCGATCGCCACCACGGCATCGAAAACACTGGCCTGAGCATCGGTATCGAGTTGAATGAGAATCCTTCGTTTGGTCATCAGTTCGCTTTCAACAGTTGTTTATTGTGTTCGCTGGTTGCGATTTGCTTAAGCGGCCAGATCGGGTTGGACTTCCAGCACCGCCTTGGCGATCTTACCCGAATGCATGGTTTCGAATGCGTCGTGCCAATGCTCGAGGCTCCAGGATCCGCCGACGACTTTGGAGACATCCAGCGAGCCGTTGGCAAGCAGCAACAAGACCCGTTCCCAGATGGCCCAAGTGTGCGAGAAGCTACCTTGGAGCGTGACGTTCTTTTGCACCAATGGATCGATCGAGAAACCGATTGGATCGCGACCCCAGCCGACTTTGCTGATCCAGCCAGCCGGGCGTACGATGTCGATCGCGGTCTTGAGGGTAGCCGAAACCCCGGCTGCATCGACGACACCTTCGCAACCCAGTCCGTCGCGCTCGGTGGCCCAAGCCTTCAGCTGGTCGTTGAACAAAGGTGTGCACCCGAAATCTTTGGCGATCGAGAGGCGAGCTTGGTCCTGTGGTAGCCCGACGACGGCGACCTCGGCCCCGCGCATTCGTGCAAGCGCTCCGCAGAGGAGTCCGATCGGGCCTGGGCCTAGGACGGCTATCCGATCACCGGGTTGAATGTTTGCGTTGGCGACCACGGCGCTGAAGGCCACGCAGCACGGTTCAGTGAGAGCCGCGTAGCGCAGGGGCAGATTGTCAGGAACCTTGTGCAAACAGCGCTCGGGGACTTTCACGTAACGTGTCATGGCCCCGTGGGTCCCGTAACCGAATCCCTTGCGGTTCGGATCGAGGTTGTATTTCCCGATCCTGGTCATTGGGGAGTTCGGATCGATGATGGCAGCCGTTTCGCTGCAGACGCGGTCCCCTTCGCGAAATGCGGTGACATTCGCTCCGGTTTTGACGATGCGGCCAGCGAATTCGTGACCCAGAGTGACTGGATAATTCACGGGCCAACTGTGCAGACCAGCCCATTGGTGCAGATCGCTACCGCAGACACCCACGGCGGCGACCTGCATGAGGGTATCGTTGGGTCCGATTTCAGGGACGTCGATTTCCCTTAGCTCTACGGACATGGGCTCGTGGGCATAGTTGACAACCGCCGGCTGCTTGTTCATCGGAATCTCAAAAGTTCTTTGCTTGGAATCGGAGTTTGATTTGGAGGAGTTCTAACGTAGTTTGTTGGGAACCAACAGGATCAAGCGTTAAGGGCTACCGAGGGGTTGTCCGCGATGTTGACCCAGACGTGAACGTGGGGATAGCCTCGGAAATGCCATACAAAGCTGGGTCCTTCGAGTCGCCAGTTGTCCCAGACTTTGTCACCCCCGGAGTCTTCGTCGGTGTAGAAAGCAAGGTTGAGTTTTTCCAAACCACCTTGGGCGTTGAGGCACGCGACGGCTTCGTCGCGATCGATTGCTCGGAAGGGTTCGACAAGTTTCCCGAGGACCTTCTGAAGGGCTTCGCGTTGATCTCGCGAAAGTTCGCTAACAGGGATACCTGCGAACGGCCCATTGGGGCGGAAACCGACATCGCTTTCGCTGGGTGTCTCGGGGACTTCGGCCATCTTGCGTTGTTTGCCATCGAGCATTTGGTAGACACCGTTTGCCGCGAGGGCTTGTTCCCAGAAAACATTCCCTGGGTGATCGGTGCCTTCGTCATCGCTGCCGGCTGCGTGGCCGTAGAAGATTGGGCCCCCAAAGGCGACGTGTTTTTGTGTGTTGCCATCGCAGCGAAGAGTCGAGTGTCGGCCGGTGAGGACAAACTCGAACCGCTCGGAGCCGGGTGTACCGAAGATGGCTAAGCTTTGGGCTTTGCCCCATCCTCCCATATCGTCTTTGAATTGTTTGTAAAAGCGATCGTGCCAGCTAGGATCGATGATCCCCTCGAAGATGGCTTTGACGAGGTCTTTTTGATCTGCGGTATAAAAGTCGCTGAGCAAGGTCGGTTTGGTAATGTTCCAATTGTTTGCAACGCGAGTTCTCAGCAGTCCGCGATCTTTGGTTGTGTGCTCCCAATCGAAGCAGACCGATTGACGTTGGTTTGGAGTAAGCGAATCGAAGAGGGTTTTGACGAGGGATTCTGGCGTTTGCAACGCGGTAGGCGACAGCCCAGATGCGGCATGTGCGAACGTTCCGCTAGCCAGACCCGTAGCAGCCAGACCCGTTGCGGCCAGTCCAGCGGTGGTAGCAAGGAAATCGCGGCGGCTGAATCCTGCGGCTTGGGATTGGCCTCGGTTCGAGGATGAGTTGTTCGAGGAGTTCATGGTTGCACCGAAAGGGTAAGTTACCGTAAGGGGTTGGGATTGGGTCAGTTTAGCAAAAAACCATAGGCTCTGA
>CAILTZ010000723.1 GCA_903837255.1 uncultured Pirellula sp.
CGAACGGCGTCTGCGTGGACTTTGGAAAAAACCCAGGTGGTCATTGGGAGTGGGCGTCGGGTATGTGACGGTAGGGGTGAATTGTTGGGGGCTATTTTAAGAGAAACGCCATGGGTTTTGGGGTGCAGGTGGCGGAATTTTTACAAAACCAGAAACGGCGAAGAGCAGGAGACTTTGGGCTTTAGGCGTTGGGCGGTAGGGAATAGCCCAAAAGTCCGCTGAGTCTCCGATCGTACGCCTCGATCTCGGGGATCACGGTGGTAAACCACTCGGTCGTATGCTTGCAGTCGCTCGATGTGCCTACGGCAACGGATCCTGTTGCTCGAAGCAACAATCGGTCTGCGGTCCTGAATCGATTCGCACCCGCAGAAAGCTTGAGCGATCTTTCATGCTCGATCGACCATGGGCCTGCCGACCCAAGTGGCAGAAACTCAGGTTGCGGAAATTCGCTGGCATCCCCCTTTTGAATCCAGCGGATCACCGACAAAACGACTTGGTCTCGAAAGCGTAGGATGATATGAGGATACGATCGCAAGGCATTTCGCTGTGCGGACGGATGCCCTTGGCAGATGCTGGTAAGCTCGAATACGTTCAGTGCGTTCAACCGATAAAGCCAATCGTTTTCAAGCCCCTCGTCAACTTGATAGGCCCTCCAGAGCCTCTTTCCTGGATCGCATGCACGACGGAATGCCCGGATCTCGATTGCCCGGATAGCACGCACCGGAAATTTATGAGCAATCGCGCCCCTCCTGATGCACCCGAAATATTCATCGCTCGGCTTGGACTCCGAAACGACAACCTCCGGTCGAGCAACGTACGCGATCGCAGATACGATCTGGCCGTCTACCCCCCGTACTTGGACTTCCGTGCGCTGGTAGTGACCGCTGGAGGCACCTTCGAAATCATCGAGTGTATCAAGCTTCTCTGAAGTGCATCGGTAAATGACGCCAAGTGTCTCCTCGGTGGGATCGGCAAACAGATTCGCATAAACGTCACCATTCGATCCCTTTTTGTTGAAAGCCAAGCGATAGCCACTGAGTGTGGCCAAGTGGGACTCGCGAATTGCCCCGGTTCGACGTTGCTTTCGTTCTAGGTCGAGATTGCTGCCGTAGGCAAAGTACCAAAGATCGTTGGGCATGGTGTGAGATGCTGGTTTTAGGGTGAACAACCGGAGAGCAGGCTTTAGACAGCAGGCTTCAGGCTACAGGGAAACAGCCAATAAGACAAGCAATTGAGGGCAGGGCAACTCAGTGAGGTACCGCGAAACGCGGATGTTACTATCCTCCAATTGCATTAACTCGACATGCTCCTGCGACTTATCCGCACAAAGAATCAATCCAATCGGGGGCTTCTCCTCAGATTGCATCTCATGCCTCTCCAACCATCGAAGGTACAATTCCATTTGCCCCTTATCGGCTGCATTGAACTTGCCGAGCTTTAACTCGATCGCAACCAGACAACGTAGACGCCGATGGTAGAAAAGGAGATCTAAGTAGTAATCCTCATTGTCAACCACGATGCGTTTCTGCCGAGCAACAAACGCAAAGTCGGTACCAAGTTCCAAAATAAATGACTCCAACTCAATTGTCGCGACAGCGTCGCGACACTGTCAGCGTATGGAAAAACCTAGGCAAATTGCATCATTCTCCACAGGGCCTTTTCAGTGAAACCCTTGCCATATTCGGCAGCGTACCCAGGGCGGCGCTTCGCTCTGCCCTGGGCTATCTCCTTTTGCCCCTTTGGGGCCGACGGATCGATGGATATGGCTGGCAACCTGGCAGCGATTGGCTAAATCATGAGAACTGGCCAAATTTTGGCTAATTCAGGTTGATGGGCAACCAAGGTTGGCCGATAATTGGCTACAGAACAGCCAACGAAAGTGGAAGGCAGATGGAACCGAAGAAAACAATGACGCTCAACTTATCCGTCGAGGAAATGACGGCACTAGAAGAGCTAGCGAGTGAGAAAGAGCTTTCGAAAACAGGTGTCATTCGACAGGCGCTCCGGTTGTATCAGCTCATCCATGAGCGGACCGCAGCCGGCGAAAAGCTTGTTTTTGAAGATGAGAAGGAGGGCAAGAAGGCGGAGGTAATGCTACTTTGACTTCGAAGAAAATAGAAATTGTAAGGGTGGCGGATCGAGTAGTTTTGGACGCTGAGCTGGTAACTGGCCTGCGACCAGAGGACTTGATTGACATCGATCGCCAGTGGCTACCTCTACGGCAGCGCGTCGTTAGAAGATTACGCGATGCTGGTGTGCCACAAGAAAATTGGCCGGAGAGCAGCGGGTGGAACTGGGTGAGGAAATCGGCGGCGCTCAAATTGATGGCAATTCGAGGGTTTGGGATTCGACTCGAAGAGC
>CAILTZ010000724.1 GCA_903837255.1 uncultured Pirellula sp.
AGAGTCCGTGGTAGAGACCACCGCATTCAAGTTCGACGTCGGACGCATCCCCAAGCAGCTCGCAAAGCCGCCGCACGGAACGCTCCATCCAGGGCTCTTGGAGTTGCTCTGGCTCGAGCGCGTAAGAGAGGAATTCCAAGGTGTGTCCGGTGGTGGAGATCCGGGTGCTCAAATCAGCGCTAGTGCCGGGCCGGATGGTGTAGTTGGCGGAAAAAGTTCCGTCTGAGTTTTGGTACTTCCTGATCGTCTCGACGGCTCGATCTACGGTTTGTTTAGCAGCTAGCCAACCACCTTTAAGTGGCATGCCTCGATTCTTCCAGTATCGAACGGTGTGGGCCAAGCCCATCAATCGATGCATCCCCCCGCAGGGGCTTTCGGCCAAGTCTTGTTTGGCCTCGAATTCCGCCAGCGATTCCAGGGTCCATTGGTTGCCGTCAGCAGCCGTCCATATAAAGTCGTTGGGGAACAGGTTGGTCAGAGCGATCAAGGTCCAACTGTATTCTCGGTAGGGATTGTTAGGGATCTGGAATTGAGCCGATCGCCCCCAATCCTCGATCGTGAGCGTTTGATCGTCGATGCGAATCGGCGTGCTCAAGGGCAAGGAGGCTTGGGAAAGATATCCCAGAAACTGATCGACATGCCCTTGGCCGACAAAGCTTCCGGCTTCGACGTAAGCTTGGACGCTAGGCCGATTGGTGCTGGCAAGTACCGGTCCGGTGGAAAGTTCCCAACCTCGCATCTGGCCACCTTGGAAGAGATACTCAAGCGCCGGGACGTTCTGGCCATCGGCTTGGAGTTTGAGTTCGTTTCCATAAGCCACTGCACCATGGGCGACTTGCCAAGCTGCGTTGCGTTCGACCGTGAGAATACGCTTGTCGCGATTGAACTCGAGCGTTCGGTCGATGATCGCAACGAGCGATTCGCTAGAGTTGCTCGGCGCAGTGATCGCAGTCTGGTTGGCCGCAGCGGCTTGCGAATCGGTTTTGGTCTGGCATCCGCTGTGCACGGTGCACCCGAGGATCATCGCGGCGAAGGCCAAGCGATGCCGATGGCGATGAGGATAACGATGCCGGGCAACGTAGAATTCTTGAGCAGGGATCGGCCGTAGGGACATGAACATTAGGCTGGCGAGGAGCCGAGTTGTTTTGCGTTGGAGTAGATCTGGATCGGGACGATCATGCCGTAGCGTTTATAGATTTGGTGCAACCGAGGGGGATCGATTGGGTTGGCATCGATTTGTCGAATGCAGATTCGGACGACTTGTTTGGGGTACTTCGAGGCGATCTTGGCGTACATTTCGGGATCTTTTTCCCCGCTGTCGCCGACCAATACAAAGTGGCGATGGGGCATGCGTTTGACCATATTATTGATCACGCCGAACTTGCTTTTTCGGCGGATGATCAACCACTTTTTGATCAGTTCGTCCCGGAGTCGGAACCATTTGAGGTGCATGCTTCCGATCGGAAAATCCGAGGTATGTAGGAAATCCTGGAGCGAATCGTAGATTTGCCAAGGGCTACTGCTGACGTAGTGGAACATCGCACCTCGGGATGCCCATTCCTGGTAGATCTCGGCCATGCCTTCGATGGCGATGAAGGGTTCGGCGAACGTTCTGCGGAGCATTTTTCGGCGGCTGCAAACGTCGGTGTACTTGATGGTGTCATCGATATCGGTGATGACACTCACGCCGGTATCGCCTGCCAAGAGAACCGGGCTAGCGATGGGACGGATTCCGTTGTCCCAACGGATCACGCACTGGCCATTTGGATCGAGATGTCCGCGTGGCAGATCGAGTCGGCATTGAAACAATCCGCTGGATTTGGATTTGCGAGGCAGAACGTACATCTGATTGCCGATCGACACATGGATCCGTTCTCGTGCCAACGGACTCACGAGAAATCCGTGGATCCGATCGTGAAACAACGAGCTCTTGGATGTCGAATCATCGATCTGTAGCGCACGGATCAGCCCCTTGAGCATCCAACGCTTGGCCAGCGAAGGCGCATTGTTTTGGCAGATGCGACCTTGGACCTGAATACGCCACAGAGAACCGCGGTCGACCGGGTAAGCGATCGTCGGGTAGAGTTGGACTTCGGTTTGGGATTCAAGGGAGGAATTTTCCCAGGATCGGCTGGCATCCAATGGCGAGTGTCTCTCGGGGCTAGTATCTAAGTGGGGTCTAGGCTGGTCTTGACCAGACGTTTCATCAGCCCAATTGTACTTGGCAACGGTCCTTGATCGAACGCAAAATCGCTTCGGCAATCAACATGTCCTTGAGAGCTTCGTCGGCATTGAGCGGATTGAATCGGTTATCCGGAAAAACGGGTTTCCCCTGGATCGAGGCGGCGAAGGTTTCGAGTTGGTCGGCTCGCGTCCAGTAGTGATTTGTCGATGGAAACGCGGAGCTGAGGTTGGCGATTTGTCCACGGACTTGTCCACGGACTTTTAATTGCCCGGGGCCTTGGTAATTGAGGCTGACGGCTCCATGGGCAATCGTCCCTTGTGCAAACCCTAGGCTCCAGGTGACCGACTCGTCGACTTGGGCAAATCTCTGTGCGTCGGTCTTGGTCTCTTGGGCAATGACCCAAAGAGGATCCGAAGCGACCCCAAGTCGCTGGGTCCGAAGAACGTCGATCCCGGCCTGAAGTAGCGCACCGCCGCCACTGAGCGCGGGGTCTAATCGCCAAGAGTTTGGATTCTCGATCGATAGAGCATGGGAGGCCTCGATCGAGTGGATGTGGCCAAAGCAACCTAGGGGCAAAGGGAGCGGTGAGCTGGCAACGGCGATCGAGCGCGAGTGTTCGGCACATGCATCGATCATTGTTCGGCACTGGGCCGAGCTGACGGCCATCGGGGATTCGCACAAGACATGCTTGTGAGCCTGTGCGGCTCGCACCGCAAATTCGCAGTGCATTGCATTGGGTAATGCGATGTAGACGATATCGATCGACGCATCATCGGCTATCTTGTCAAAGGAGTCGTAGCTATAGATGTGGCGACCAGCGATCCCACTTTTATCGGCATAAGCTCGGGCTTTGGCAGCGTCGCTAGAGACCAAGGCATTGATGCGGCACAAGGGGCTATCGGCGAGCCTGGAGAACAAGGTTTGGGTGCTTTGCGACCCTAGGCCGACCAGGGCGACTCCAAGCGGCCGATCCGCGGTCGTAGACTCCGAAGCGGCCAGTGGGTTTTCCAGTGGGTTATTTTGCAGGACACCCACAGCGGCGGCCGCGGAAACGGTACAGAGAAACTCGCGTCTGGTGTTGGCCATGTCGATTTGCTTTCGGATGCGGATAGCGGATAGTTGAATCGGTCATTATACCCCAAACGCTCGACGGCCTGGTCGGAAACTTACTCGGCGGGCTTGTGCGTTCCGAGGGTTGGTTCTGCAAGGGCCGCTGGGCCACCAGCCCCAATTTGGGAATTCTGGAGTTGGGAATCCTTGGGGGGTTCACCGCCGGTGGCTGGCTTGCCGTGCGGGGCGGCTTTCGGAGCGTTCAAAAGGACCGTCACTGCGCCTAGGATTCCCAGCAGAAGGGAGCCGGAGAACATCAGATTCATGCTCTCAAATTTTCCTATTTCAATGATGCTGCCGATGGTGTTGATCACCGGTGCAAAACCAAACACCAGTGGCATCACAAAGATCGGTTTGCCTCCGTAGGTAAAGGCCAGGATGATTCCCAAGGCCCCCAGCGCTCCACATGTGCCTGCCAAGATCGAACCGATCATGCCCCAGCCTGTGTAACCACTCGATTCGTGCATGGCTGTTGATTCCAGCAAGACGATTGGCATCATCACGGCAATGACGAAATAAGCGATCCCGACGCAGCAGAAAGGACGCAGCCTCGATCCACCCATCTTCGATTGCCCGATGTGCAAAAAGGGTCCGTAAGCCCCCCAGCATACGACGGCCAACGCGATCGATAATCCAATCGCCAGCCAGTTCTGGGCCACTGCCTTCTCCTTGACTTTCACTTCCGGGGTAGCGGATGCCGAAGCATCCGATTCTGAATCGGCCAGTTGCACCTTGTCGGCACTCGCCTTGGACTTGCCAGTATTTGGCGCAGGTCGGTTGAGGAAGACCCCGACCATTCCCAAGGCCACCATCAACATACCCAGGAGAAACATTGGCTTGATCTGCTTGAACGATTTATTCAAGTAAGAGGTCAAGAGCGTATTGACCACGGGTGCACCACCGAAAACGATCGGCATGACAATGATGGCTGGGGCTTTGAATGCCAGTGCCAGAGTAACGCCCAGTGCGCCTAGCGCACCGACGGCTCCGGCAAACAGAGACATCATGGTTCCGCTAAAGGACCAGTATCCGGTTTCGCGTTTGCGGTTGAGCAAGGCCACAGGAACAAGGACCGCGATCAGAAAGTAGGCCAGTCCCACTCCCACGAAGGCACGAAGTGATATTCCGATCTCCCCTTGGAAGGTGTCCTCCTTGAGGTTCATCCAGCTGGTCCCTTTTCGAAGCACGATACCGTAGATACCCCAAAAAAAGGCTGTCATCGCCGTGGCGATCAGGACATAGGGGAGTTTGAGCATCGTGGGTGACTCTTGTAGGGGATAGGGGTTGAAAGGGTGGGCTGACTGGCTATTGGATGTTACTTAGGTATTACTTCACTGTGAGCATGCGTTCCAAAGCGATCAGCGACCAGCGGGCGACATCTTCCTTGACGTGGATCTGGTTGACGATCGTACCTTGGACGATATTTTCGAGGCACCAGCACAAGTGAGCCAGATCGATTCGGTACATGGTAGCGCACATGCAGACCAAGGGGGAGAGGAAATGGATTTCTTGTTCTGGATGTTGTTCTTTGAGGCGGTTGACCAAATGGAGTTCGGTCCCGATGGCCCATTTGGTTCCGGGGGGAGCTTTCTTGACCGTCTCGATGATCTTGCTGGTCGAGCCCGAGATGTCGGCGATGTCGTTGACCTCTTGGGGGCACTCGGGATGGACCAAGATCTTGATGCCGGGAATCTTTTGGCGGAATTGCTCTACATGGACGGCTTGGAACATTTGGTGGACTGAGCAGTGGCCCTTCCAAAGGATGACTTTTGAGTCCTGGATTGACTCTCTGGAGTGGCCGCCGAGTTCTTCTTCGTGCGGATTCCATACGGGCATTTGGGGGTTGGTGATTCCCATCGCGAGGGCTGTGTTTCGTCCCAGGTGTTGGTCGGGGAAGAAGAAGACCCGTTTGCGCTGGGCGAATGACCAATTCAAGACCGCTTTGGCATTGCTGCTCGTGCACACGATGCCGCCGTGTTTACCGCAGAAGGCTTTGAGGCTCGCGGCGCTGTTGATGTAGGTCACCGGTGTTAGATCGGTCGTGTCGATGACTTCGGAGAGTTGCTCCCAAGCCGATTCGACTTGTCGGATGGCGGCCATGTCGGCCATCGAGCAGCCTGCGGCCATATCCGGTAGGACGACTGCGACTCTTTGGTTGTTTCTCTGAGCGAGTTTCTCGGGTCGGTTAGCCAGGATATCGGCCGTCTCGGCCATGAAGTGCACACCGCAGAAAACGATGTAACGGCAATCGGGGCTTTCGGCCGCAAGTTTGCTCAGTTGATAGGAATCCCCGGTCAGGTCCGCATGGACGATGACCTCGTCCTGTTGGTAGTGATGGCCTAGGATCAGCAAGCTCTTGCCCAGAGCCTGTTTGGCTTGAGCGATCCGCTGGCAAAGCGTGTCGTTTCCGAGTTCCCGGTAAGGAGCAAAGGGTTTTGGGGAATCGAGGGTCGCGGTGGTCATGATCATTCCCATAGCACAAGGCTATTGTTTACCGCAGTAATCGATAGTTGCTGCGATTTCGGTTTTGAGGCGGAAGCGTTCGACGATGCGATCGATGTAGCCGTGCTGAAGCAAAAATTCGCTAGTTTGGAAGCCTTCGGGAAGCTCGATTTTGATCGTGGCTTTGATGGTTCGTGGGCCAGCAAATCCGATCAAGGCTTTGGGTTCGGCGAAGACCAAATCGCCTAAGCTTGCGAAACTCGCAGCCACACCACCCATGGTGGGGTTGGTCAGGACGCTGATGTAAAAGCCCCCCGAGGCATGGTAGCGAGCAAGCGCCCCGGAGACCTTGGCCATCTGCATGAGCGAGAGGATGCCTTCGTGCATCCGGGCCCCGCCACCTGAGCCGCTGACGATGATCAGCGGTAGGTGATCTTCGGTGGCCCGTTCGATCAGGCGTGTGAGCCTCTCGCCGACGACCGATCCCATGCTACCCATGATGAAGGCAGAGTCGGTCACGGCGATCGCCACACGGCGAGCTCGGATCATCCCGGTCCCGCACAATGCGGCATCCGTCAGGCCCGTTCGGGCTTGTTCGGCCACGAGGCGATCTGCATAAGTCTTTTTGTCGGAGAAACGCAGTGGGTCGGTCGGCAGAATGTGTTCGTCTTGGGCTTCAAAGGTCCCATCGTCCAGGAGTTGTGCCATACGTTCTCTGGCCGAGACGTAGTTGTGGTATCGGCACTTGGGGCAAACGCTCAGGTTCTTCTCGAGCTCTTTGCGGTAGATCGACTCCCCGCAACCCGGGCAGCGGACCCAGAGTCCTTCGGGGATCCCTCGCTTGTTGGGGCTCGATCCCCCGAGTTCGATTTCGGAGCTTGAGGTGTCTGCGATGGCCATGCGGGGGGAAATGTGCGAATCGGGAACCGTAATTGGGAAACTGTAGTGCTCTCGCCACAGGGAGCACAGGGCCCATAGTTTTAGCGGGATTCCGCCGCCTGGGCAATTGAAACTAGCCTACTGTCGGGGCATTCGTCCGGTATCTAGACCGTGAGTTTGACCGCTTCGCTGGCAGAGTCGATCAGTTCCCAAGTCCCGGTGTCGCACTCGGACTTCCAGAAATCGTCGAAGGTCGAGCATTTTAGCTGGGTGGCTATGAGCGTTGCGAGGGGTTCGGGGATCACCACCGCGATGACCTCGCCGGCATGTTTTTTCTTAAGTTTTTGGAGTTGTTTGCTCACCCTCTGCTGGGCCTGGGCCAATGTTTCGCCTTCGGGTGGGTTGAACAGGTTCGGGTTGTCCTGGACTTGGCGATAGAGTTTGGGTTGTTGGCGTTTGATTTCCTCGATGCATTTGCCTTCCCAAAGACCATGATCGAGATTTCGGAGCCATTCGCAAATTTTCCATTTGCAGTTGGCTTTTTCCGCGAGAATCTTGGCCGTATCGACGGCTGATTCGCAAGGACCGCAGTAGATCATCGCGATGGGGAACTTAGCGATCTGATCGACCGCTAGGAGAACTTGCTGTTTACCTACCTCGGACAAGGGTATGTCTAAAGCACCCTTCATCCGCTCTTGTTCGTCCAAGGCAGTAGCACCGGGACGGACGACCAACATTTGGCTCATACAAAAAAACTCCAAGAAGACTACGCGTCGCTCTGGGCCCCAAAGGATTTGAAGTTGCATCGCAGACGCGTCATCGCTTGGCAGTAGTCTGCCTCGCGGAAAATCGCCGAACCCACCACGAGCAGGTCGGCACCATGGGACGTGACGGCATTTGCCGTCTGGCAATTGACTCCGCCGTCGACCTCAAGCAAGAGCTTTGGGCCGAAGGTTTCGCGGAGGTATTTCAAGCGATCCAGAGCGATGGGGTTGAAGGCTTGGCCTCCAAAGCCGGCCGCAACGCTCATGACCAATACCAGATCGCAATGTGGGACAAAAGGCAGTATCGACTCGATCGGAGTCGAGGGGTTGATCGCAATCCCTGCGGCCACACCCAAGGATCGTATTTGATCAAGCAGTTCGGTCGGTTGCGGCTCGGCCTCGATATGGAACGTGATCGCATCAGCCCCAGCTTCTACAAAGGACTTGGCGTAGCTTTTTGGCGAGCTGATCATCAAGTGCACATCGAGCTTGAGCGATGTAATGCGCCGCAGAGACTCGACGATCGGCATACCATACGAGAGGTTCGGAACAAATTGTCCGTCCATGACGTCCAGGTGCAGGGCCTCAACCCCAGCCTCCTCCAATCGCTCGACTTCGCGCTGCAGATTGGCAAAGTCACACAGAAGCAACGAGGGTAGAACCGTGGGGCGAATCGCCCGAAATAATTCCAGTGTTTGCTCGACACGCGAACCGTTTTGGCTCATAAAGGATGTGCAAGGAGAGTGAGTTCGGGTCGAAGGGACCCTCGTATGGCAATTCACAATAAATCCCTCAGTGGCCTAGCACAAGGGGCAAAATGGACAGTCCAGTCAGGTAACCCACCCAAAACCCACCAATAGGAGGGGTAGTGTCCGAAGAAAAACCACTCGACCCGGAGCCCACCGAAGACCCGCTTTCGGGGAACGTAGGCTATCGGCGAGCAGCCCAGAAAGTCCGGGATTTCCCACAAACCACCGGCGTTTACTTGATGAAGGACTCCACCGGAGTGGTGATCTACATCGGCAAGGCCAAGAATCTGCGGTCTCGGGCCGGGAGCTATTTTCAGTCGACAGCCGAGAGAGAGGCCAGGACCGCCGATTGGATTCACGAAATCGCCGACATCGACTACATGGAATGCGATAGCGAGGTCGACGCTCTTTTGACCGAGAACCGATTGATCAAAGATATCCAGCCTCGCCACAACAAGGATCTCAAAGACGACAAGACCTTTCCCTACTTGATGATCACCACGCACGAGGACTACCCGAGAGTTGAAGTGACACGCTCTCCGAAGGCCAAGGGAGCCAAGCTCTACGGACCTTTCACCAGCGCCGGTCAACTTCGCGGTGCACTGCAGGTCATGCAGCGTGTCTTTCAATTCCGGACCTGTTCGCTAGACATCGACGCGAGCGACCCTCGATGGCAATGGTTTCGCCCCTGCTTGTTGGCATCCATCAAGCAATGCTCGGCACCTTGCAATTTGAGGATTTCCAAGGAGGACTACAAGCGCGACATTCGGCGGTTGCAAACATTTCTCGAAGGTGGCAGTCAGAGGCTCTTGGCACAAATGCGCGAGGAGATGCTCGAGGCGTCCAAGCAATTGGATTTCGAGAAAGCTGCCAAGCTCCGCGATGAGATTCGACTCCTGGAGAACCTCAATCGACGTGGGGAGATCGACACCCATGCCCAGCCCGAGGTCTTCTACATCGATCCCAAACGTGGCATGCGAGCCCTGCGCAAGGTGCTCGGCATGGATCGCGACCCTCGGGTCATCGAAGGGATCGATATCGCGCATCTGGGCGGCCAAGACACCGTCGCCTCGTTGGTCCAGTTCCTCGATGGCCTGCCGTTCAAACCCGGATACAGGCGTTATAAGATCCAAGGCGTCGAGGGGATCGATGATTTCCGCTCCATCCACGAAGTCGTCTCCAGGCGATTTCGACGTATGGCAATCCAAGAGGATACCTTTCCGGATCTGCTGATGATCGACGGCGGCAAAGGCCAACTCAATGCCGCGTTGGCCGCGTTTCGCGATTGCGACCTGACTCCGCCGGTGCTCGTCTCGCTGGCCAAACGCGACGAGGAGATCTATCTGCCCGGGGAAAAAGAACCCCTGCGGCTCGGACGCGACTCGTTTGCCCTGAGACTCCTGCAGTACGTCCGGGACGAAGCCCACCGGTTCGCTCAGCACTACCACCACCTGCTCCGCCGCAAAAGCGCATTCGATCCTGCGAAAGATCGCTCAAAAAGCTCCCGCCGACGTGGGGATAGGAAACCGAGTTCCCAAGCCCCTGCTAACCCCCAAGCTGATGGCAACCCCTCCGATGGCAATCCCTCAGGCGACCCACGTTCGTCCACCGATTAACTCGCTGGGTTTCAAGGGACTGGGTTTATAAGGGGTTGGGTTCGTGGCCTGGCCACAAATAATTCCAGCAGTCTGGATTCTCAGGGAAACAGGTTTTCGTTACTGTAGTGCTTGCCCCGTGAATGCTTGACCGTGAATGCTTGCGGATGCTACTTCGTTTCGCAGGGTCGTATATCGAAGGGTTGGGAAATCAGATGAGCACCGACGTACTAGAAAAACTCCCATTCGATTGCCCCAATCCGGCATTGGAAAAGTGGATTCGCAAAATGGCTGGGATGTGCCAGCCCGATCGCATCGTGCTGTGCGACGGTAGCGACCAAGAATGGCACTCCCTGACCGACCAACTCGTCGAGTCCAATACGCTCATTCGACTCAACGAGAAACTCCACCCGAACTCGTTCCTGGCCCGCAGCCATCCCTCGGACACCGCACGCGTCGAGGACCGGACCTTTATCTGCTCGCTGCGGGAATCCGATGCCGGTCCGACCAACCACTGGCAGCACCCCGACAAAATGAGAGGGTTGCTCAAGGAAAAATTCACGGCCAGCATGCGCGGACGGACGATGTATGTGGTCCCGTTTTGCATGGGGCCAATCGATAGCCCCCTGGCCCTCGTAGGAGTCGAATTGACCGACTCGCCCTACGTCGTCATCAGCATGAGGATCATGTGCCACATGGGCCAGAAGGTCTTCCGCAAACTCGGTGCCCACGGCGCGTTTATCCCATGCCTCCACAGTGTCGGTGCTCCCCTGGACCCCGGCCAACACGATGTGCCTTGGCCCTGCAACGACGAAAAATACATCGTCCATTTCCCCGAGGCCCGCGAGGTCTGGTCCTACGGCAGCGGATATGGTGGAAACGCACTGCTTGGAAAAAAATGCGTCGCCCTGCGCATTGCAAGCACCATCGCCAGGGACCATGGCTGGATGGCCGAACACATGCTGATCATGGGATTAGAAAGCCCCGATGGAGCCAAAACCTATCTGACCGCAGCTTTCCCAAGCTCCTGCGGGAAGACCAACCTAGCGATGATCACCCCTCCCGAGGGATACCTCAATGCCGGCTGGAAAACCACCCTCGTCGGCGACGATATCGCTTGGCTCTGGCCTGGCAAGTCCGGCAAACTCCATGCGATCAACCCCGAGACCGGATTCTTCGGCGTCGCTCCCGGAACCTCCTGGCAATCCAACCCAGGGGCCATGCACGCACTGTCCAAAAACACAATCTTCACCAACGTCGCCCTCTCCGACGATGGTGGCGTGTGGTGGGAAGGACTCTCGCCACCACCGAAACAACTCATCGACTGGACCGGCCAAAATTGGACCCCAAATTGCGGTCGACTAGCCGCCCACCCAAACTCTCGTTTCACAGCCCCAGCCGATCAATGCCCAAACATCGATCCACGCTGGCAAGATCCCGAGGGTGTTCCCATCGATGCGATCATCTTCGGTGGCAGACGTCCAACCACCATGCCCCTGGTCTTCCAAGCCTTCGACTGGACCCACGGTGTGTTTCTCGGAGCCACCCAAGGCTCCGAGACCACCGCAGCAGCAAGCGGCCTGGTCGGTACCGTACGACGCGATCCGATGGCCATGCTCCCGTTCTGCGGATACAACATGGGCGACTACTTCGCCCACTGGCTCGACATGCGCAAACACATTCGAAGACTACCGAGAATCTTTCACGTCAACTGGTTCCGAAAAGACGCCCAAGGCAAATTCCTATGGCCTGGCTTTCGCGAAAACATCCGAGTCCTCGAATGGATCGTCAAACGATGCCAAGGAAAAATTCCCGGCTACGAAACCCCCATCGGATGGACTCCTGATTGGCAAGACTTCTGCATCGATGGCCTCGATGGCTTTAGCGAGTCGCAGTTCGACGCAGCGATGGAGTTTCGCCCAGAGGATTTCCTGGCCGAAATCACCAGCCAAAACCAGTTCTTCTTGAAACTCTACCACTCCATGCCCAAAGAACTCCTCTGCCAACACGAACTTCTTATGGCTCGAATGGCATAAGCAGAAATAATGCTTTTTTTGGGGTTTTAGTTCCAGCGAGATTGACATTCGGGACTTGGCCACCCTACCATGTATCACATGCCGATTGGACTGTGTCCGTGGCCCCATGGTTTATTCAAGACCATGCCAAGTGTTCAGAATGTGATGTTAGTCAGAGTGTCAAGTTTTTTCCGCCATCCTGTTTGGAGAGAGTTCATGATGAAGAATCTTTTTGCTGCGGCCATCGCCGCCCTGTTCGCGTTCACTGCCGTCAATGCTTATGCCGACAAGATCGACTTTACCAAAGTAAAGTGCATGGTCTCGGGCGCTGCTGCTAAGGAAGCCAAGTCCAGCGCATGGAAAGACGGCAACGTCTACTTCTGCTGCGATAACTGCAAGGGCAAGTTCGAGGCAGACAAGAAGGCCATGGCTGCCAAGGCCAACCATCAGTTGATCGCCACCGGCCAAGTCACCCAGAAGGCTTGCCCATTCTCCGGCGGAGAAGTCAAAGCCGACACGGCTGTTGAGTTCAAGGGAGCCAAGATCGCTTTCTGCTGCAACAACTGCAAGGGCAAGGCTGAGAAGATGAGCGACGACGACAAGGTTGCTAACCTCTTCGGCGAAGATGCTTACACCAAGGCCAAGTTCGCCAAGGCTGCTAAGTAATTTCAGGCTGCTGACTAGTTCGGTCAGCGAGCCAATCGAATATCCATATCAACGGTTGTGGGGCCTTCGGGATCCACAGCCGTTTTTTTATTGATTGAAAGGGCCTGGAATTCCTTGATTTCGGCGCTGTCTGCTCCAGGCCGGGAAACTATAATCGGCCCGGCGTTCGAGATTCGGTTTCGTTCGAGAGCGTGGGCAGATCCAAAGTGGGTACTCTGGTCGACGACGCTTGTTGGATGTTTGAGTCGATGCTCGAAGGCGACTTTGG
>CAILTZ010000725.1 GCA_903837255.1 uncultured Pirellula sp.
AGAGCACCAACGCCAATCAGAAGCAGCCACATCCAGCCGCTTGGGAACTCCACCCCCGAACTCCAGACCAAAGGGAGCATGACCAGGGCCGTAACAAGATGGTTCAAGGCGATCAGCCACGCGGCATCCAAGCGGCGCAACGAACGCAGCGACAAGATAACCCCCGCATACAAAACTCCACTTGCAAGTGCCAGCCAGGGCGACCACCACCGATCGTTGGGACTGGGGCTTGCATGGGTTAGCTCCATCCCGAGGATGAATAAGACACCTGCGATGCACCAAGCCAGCATCCACCAATCGCGGCGCGTGGTCGGTTCCTTGAACCAAAAAACAACGGCTAACATCACCCACGCTGGCGCTAGATTCTGCATCCATATCGCATTGGCCGGCGGCCCACCAACCAGAGCCGTCAGATAGGTCCAGTTCATCATGGAAAAACACAGGCTCATCGGAATCAATTGCCAAGACCAATCGATCTTTCGGACCAGTGGCAAGAGGATCATCAGCGCAAAGATAGCGCGCCAAAAGGCGATCGCCGCGCCTCGGTACTCCAGCGGCCAGCGATCAAACTCCGGCGCTCTGGCAAAAAAAGCACTGGTGCTCCACAGTACCGCAGCAAGTAAACACAGCAACGGTCCCCAGCCGAGTCTGGCAGATGCCTTGGGCTCGGTGGCCTCCGAAGTGTCTTGCGTCGCGGTGTCCGAATCCTGCATGAAGCGAGTGGTTACAAAGAGTTGACGAGTGTTGGGACGTTGGAAATCGCAAACGCGATCAAGCTTGCCGCTGTGCGATCCGTAATTTAGCAGATCGGCTACGTGGATTGGCCGAGATCTGGGCATCGCTGGCGACTATCGGTTTTTTCGTTAGGGCTTTGAGCTGCGGATCGTCTCGCATCGCATTTTTCACAAGTCGATCTTCAAGCGAATGGAAAGAGATCACCGCTAAGAGACCTGCCGGTTGGCCGGATGGCTCGTCCTGGCCAATGCTGGGCGTCGAGATCGTAGGAATCGACAGGGTTCCGGGTAAACGCTCCAAAGCGGCCTGGACATGCTCGAGCTCTCGGTTGACCACGATGCGCAGTGCCTGAAAGGTTCTTGTCGCCGAGTCGATCCGACCATGGACTCTTCCCGGCACCACGCGATGGATCAGATCCGCAAGCTGTTTCGATGTTTCTATGGGCGAAGATCGATTCTGTTCGATGATAGCCCGCGCGATCCTTCGTGAGAATCGCTCCTCGCCAAACTGATAGATCGCGTCGGCAATCTCGACCTCAGTGTGCCGCTGCAACCACTTCGATGCAGGAATCCCGACCGTCATGTCAAAACGCAAATCCAAAGGTGCATCGACCCGAAAAGAAAAGCCCCGATGCTCGTCAGCCAGCTGATCGCTCGAGAGCCCGAGATCCAGCAAGATCCCATGCACCGATGGGATTGTAAGGCTTTCGAGCAAGCCCGGTAGGTTGCAATACGAACCGCATACCAGGAGAAGTCGGCAGCCCGAAGGCAGAAGCAGCCAGTGGCTACCCCAGCCGCACGGCTCAGGGGCCGAGCCGCACGGCTCAAGCTCCGGATGCGAGGTGATGAAATTAGCGATCGCTTGTGGATCTCGATCGATACCGATGATCCAATCGCGTGCCCTAAGTCGTTTAGCGATCTCGAGGGTGTGACCACCCCCGCCAAACGTGCCATCGACGATCACCAACGGGTTGCGTTCAGGCGACTGGGGGTTCAAGCCCCCGAGCCACTCGTTGAGAATCGGTTCGAGGAGAACTGGGATGTGGATCGAAGACATGGAAAAAGAAAAGGCCGGTCGGGGAAGACGTCCTAGCTCCATCGCAGCATGCACTCTGATATTCCATTCAACGCGCTGTGCTGGTGGATCGGACTTTGGGTCCGATCAATTTCGAGCTTGCGTTAGATCCATCGACTCGGGCAACCTCCTCTGCTTAGGAAGTTGACGCTCTGAGCCCGTGGCCGCGAGACTCAGTGCTACCCTAGGAGGCCTCTCACATCGCTTCGATGGTCTAGGCGTCCCACCTCCCGACCGGCTAGGATCGAGCTTGGGATGTGTCCCACTACAATAACCGAAAGGGGGGCAGATTGAATACCTATTTTTTGTGAATTCCCAGGTTCGTTCCCCCTAAAACCCTGTGTTTTGCTAGCATTTTTATTGATAAGTCGTTCGTTGCCTGACCCCGGGCTCAGGCCCGGATTCCCTAACCGATGGCTCGCAATGGACTTAAGCCCCCTTGCCCCGAAAGCTTGAACATGGCTCCGTTTGTATTAGGTTTTCTTTTTTTGGTCGTGTACGTATCCGGGGCAGCCGCTGGCTGGCTACTTCTACGGCCCGGCAAGTACACGATTTGGCAGCGGGTCCAGTACGCACCGGTCTACCTTTTTGCAAAGTACCTCTGGCGGGCTGAGATCTTCAAGCAGGACGCCAAGACGGGTCAATGGCTGGCTTCATCGAGCCTGCTTGCGGATATCCCGGAACTGATCCAGCAGGCCAACGCCAATCAGAAGGTTCCCAGATGCGGGACTTGCAAACACCAAGGCGCGGTCGTGGTTGCCAACCATCGTGCGTCGGTCGATCCATGCTTTATCCAATTGGCCGCTGGGGATCGTGTGCACTGGATGGTGGCCGGGGAGTATTTCAAGGTCCCAATCGTCGGATCATTGCTTCGAAGCGTTCAGTGCATCCCCACCAACCGTGGAGGAGTCGACACCGCGTCGACCAAACAAGCGATCGAGTTGGCCAAGCAAGGTCGATTCGTTGGGATGTTTCCTGAGGGGCGTATCAATCGCACCGATCATGCTTGGATGGCCGTCCGACCTGGAGCGGCCCTGGTTGCCCTCAGGGCTCGCGTTCCGTTGATCCCCATTTGGATTGAGGGTGCGCGCATGGGCTCATCGGTCATGAGCCCATTTTTCATGCCCGCGCAAGTGCAAGTTTACTTGGGCCAACCAGATTATTGGGGGATCGAGCAACTCGAACTCCAAGACGGACGCTCTGATCGTCAAATCGCCGACGAGTGGATTCGTAGGGTATTGGCCGACTGCGTCCAGAGGGTTCGTGGCCAGTGCGAACCGATCCAATTGGCGGGTGCCAAGTGGCTGAACTCCAAGGAGACCTCGACCGACTCTTCGACCGACTCCTCGACACAAGAGGGCTGAGTGGCTGCAAACTCAGTCGTCGAGCTTCCAGTCTTCCTGACCGTTTCTGGTGATCATCGCGGCCAAGACATCCAGCTTGCAGTGGTTGGATACAAAAAGAGTTCTGCCGCAAGCAAACAGCATCATCGCCCCGTTGCGGTGATGCGAACGAATCTCATTGTCCAGGGCCCATGCCCTAGGGTCGTTGATCCCGCCTGATTGTTCAAAGATGTTGCTGCCGTTGATCCACTCCCCATCCGGACCACCGGTGTCCTCGGCAACCGCAGCAGTGAAGGTCAAGCCGTCGCGAATGTCCCGGAACTTGAACGGCTGGTTGTACACGAAGACCCCGTTGTCGGTGTTGATCCGAGTTGTGATCCGCTGACCATAGAGCCCACCGTAATCGGTCTTGCCCGATTTGCCTTCAACCATCGGTACGCTCGGGCACATGTAGGTAGACACATTCGTCTTGCGAGCCACGGAGTTGATCGGATGATCAAACGGTTGGTCGAAATTGACCAAGCGATGGACGTTTTGCTCTTCCATGTAGGGGAGGATCAGAGCCGACCAAGCGAAGTTCTTCAGGAACCGAGGGCCGTTGAAGGGCCGCCACTGCATGCAGCCCGGCGGTAGGGTCTTGAGCACCGCGTGATAATTGTGCAACGCCAACCCGACTTGACGAAGGTTGTTCTGGCATTGGGCTTGCCTTGCCATCTCCCGAGCGGCTTGGACCGCAGGCAGGAGCAACGCTGCCAAGATCCCCAGGATCGCAACGACGACCAGCAGTTCAACAACGGTTACCCCGAACCGAGAACGGCTCGAGTTTCGTAGATACGTTCTGATCGCAACACCTAAAGGATGGCCGAAAAAGCGACGCTTCTCCGGTAGTCTATCTGGGTCCAGGTAAAACCGACCTCAGATAAGGTAACGCAATCGAACTATTTGTCAAAAGTCCCAGCGGCAAAGGTGCTTAAATCACCCCGCCATGGGTCCGGTAGGGACTCATGTGGTCGGGTTGGTCCAAGAACCAGAATCGCTCCCACTCCTGGATCATCGCCCGAAGGTTTTCCGAGGTGAAAATCAGTTGCTCGGCGCGTCGACCGGGCAATGCGGAGTAAATCGGTATGGCACAACCAACCATGGGTACGGTTGCCATCATCAACAACAAGCACATCAGCATTCGACGTCGCATCGGTTCTCACTCCGTGAACAATTTATCCTTGGGTTTTGCCCCCCGACGTGGACGTTGTTGGATCTACCAGGGAGTCCTCGTCATCCTCAGACGCTATTTCCAGTTGCCCAGATGCAACAGCGTCGCGGATGGCTTGGGCAAGCGGTGTATTGCCGATGGCATTGACCCGCTCTTCCATAATCTTTCCAGGTTTGAAGCTAACCACGAATTTCTCGGGTACCTCTACCTGCCTCCCGGTCCGCGGATTGCGGGCCTTCCGGGCCGCCCT
>CAILTZ010000726.1 GCA_903837255.1 uncultured Pirellula sp.
ATCAAAAAGACCGTCGTCGGTTCTCCTTGCGGTTCCATTGAAATGGTTTCTACAGCATGCCTTGCGGGTTCGCACAACTGGATCGTTGAAGCGAGTTTCGAGCGGTTTCTCTTTCCGAAAACGGAGGATTCTCAATGAAGTCATTGATTGATGTGACAACCGGCCGAATCAAACCCGACCCTAGCCTTCGCGTTTTTTTCAAGCTGAAAGCATGAAAAATGACTGGCGATCAGGGATTTAGATTCCCTATTTGGTCGTCTTTGCTCTCCGACCCGCTCTAGGCTGTGGCTTGGCAGACGGGTCTCCCACCCTACGAATTTCGAGTGCTTGTATCCCTTAACCGATAGAATTCCCAAGTTATGGCGACATCATCGAAGCGACGACTGCAAACTTCTGAAACAAGAATTTTCGGATCGGGTCGCAGCCAGTTTCCTATCCCGAACTTGACGGTGCTCCAAACGGCATCGTATGAAGCATTTCTTCAGGAAGACATCGCTCCTGACAAGCGGAAGAATCAGGGGCTCGAGGGGGTTCTGCGCGAAGTATTCCCGATTTCCAGCTACGACAACACGGCAAGCTTGGAATACCTGCGGTATGAACTAGGCAAGCCTCGGTATACCCCCGAGGAGTGTCGCCAGTTGCGGCTGACCTACGGCAAGCCGTTGAAGGTTTGGTTGCTTCTGAATCGCCAGCAACCTCTGGAAGAAGAGGTGTTTTTGGGAGATATCCCAATCATGCTCGGGGGTGGAGAGTTCATTATCAATGGTGCCGAACGGGTGGTCGTCAGCCAGTTGCACCGTTCTCCTGGCGTGGACTTCGTCGAGGAATCAGAGGGAACCTCGGATCGCAAACTCCCATCGGCTCGAGTGATTCCCGAGCGTGGCAGCTGGATCGAAATCAATGTCACCAAAAAGGATTCCTTGCAGGTCCGGATCGACCAATCGGGCAAATTCTCGGTCATCACCCTCCTCAGAGCGATGTCTCCTAAGTTGAGCACTGACACAGATCTGCTGTCAGCCTTTTACGAGATAAAGACCGAGAAGGTCAGTGACGGCAGATCGCTTCCCAAGATAGAAAACAAGATCGCTTGCGACGATGTGGTTTTCCCTTCCGATCACGAACGTGCAGGCGAGATCATCGTCGAAGCCGGTCATAAGATCTCCAAGGCTGTCGGAGACATTATCTGCACCTGCGGCGTGAAGTCCGTGGAGGTGATGGACATGCCCAAAGTCCCTTATCTGCTGAACTCGATGGCCGAGGACAACACCGCTAGCCACGAGGAAGCATTGCTCAGAATCTACCAGCGTCTGCGACCTGGCAACCCACCTGCATTGGAGAAAGCCAAGCAGCTTTTCCACGAGAAGTTCTTTGACATCAACCGCTACCGACTCGGTCGCGTAGGTCGATTCCGGGTCAACCGCAAGCTTAAGCTATCGGTACCCGAAGACGAGATGGCACTGAGGCCCGAGGACTTGATCGCTTCGATCAAGTACCTGATCGACCTGTTCGATCAGGATAGCGATGCCCGCTTTGACGACATCGATCACTTGGGCAATCGACGCTTGCGCACCATCGACGAACTTGCTTGCGAGGAACTTCGCAAAGGGTTCCTCAAGTTGCGTCGGACGGTCCAGGAGCGAATGAGTCTCAAGGACGTTCAAGACATGACGCCTCGTTCGCTGGTCAATCAAAAAAGCATATCCGCCGCGATTGAGTACTTCTTTGGTCGAGGCGAACTTTCGCAGGTCGTCGACCAGACGAATCCCCTGTCTCAGTTGACCCACGAGCGACGTTTATCAGCCCTCGGACCTGGCGGTTTGAACCGCAAGCGAGCAGGCTTTGAAGTCCGCGATGTGCACATTTCCCACTACGGCCGGATCTGCCCGATTGAAACCCCTGAAGGTACGAACATCGGTTTGATCAGCTCGTTGTCGATCTACGCAGGCGTTGACGAATACGGGTTCTTGATCACGCCCTACCGCAAGGTATCCGAGGGTCGGGTGACCGACGATGTGGTTTGGCTGCGAGCCGACGAGGAATCAGACGCATACATCGCTCCGGCGGACTTGGCGGTTAAAGATTCGGTGCTGGTATCGGGTCCGGGTTTGATCGCGCGACACCGCAGCGACTTTGAAATCGTCGCTCCTGAACTGGTTCAGTACATGGATATATCCCCGTGCCAGATGGTTGGAGTATCGGCCGCGCTGATTCCGTTCCTGGAGCATGACGATGCGAACCGCGCGCTGATGGGTTCCAACATGCAGCGCCAAGCAGTTCCTTTGCTCATCGCCGAACCTCCGATTGTCGGAACCGGCCTGGAAAGGGAAGTTGCAAAGAACTCTTCGATGGTCGTTCGAGCACGTCGAGCGGGCAAAGTCACCTTTGTCGATTCCACACGGATCGAAATCGGCACAGACATCTACCACATGAAGAAATACCAAGGGCTCAACGAGCGAACCTGCTTGAACCAAAAACCGATCATTCAAATCGGTGACAAGGTCGAGAAGGGTCAGATCATCGCCGACGGAGCTTCGACTTACCTGGGCGAATTGGCCCTGGGTCGCAATGTCTTGGTAGGTTTCATGTCGTTCGATGGATACAACTACGAAGACGCGATCATCATCAGCGAAGAGCTCGTCAAGCAGGATGTCTACACCTCGATCCATATCGAAGAGTTTGATGTGGAGATCCGCGAGACGAAACTCGGCCGCGAAGAATTCACCCGAGACATTCCAAACGTCAGCGAAAAGGCTTTGAGAAACCTCGACGAGTCGGGGATTGTTCAAGTCGGCACGTACGTTCGACCAGGGGATGTTCTGGTCGGCAAAGTCTCGCCCAAGAGCAAGACCGAGCTGACCCCGGAAGAAAAACTCTTGCACGCGATCTTTGGTCGAGCAGGGGAAGACGTCAAGAACGACTCGCTCGAAGTCAGCTCCGGGGTCGAAGGAATCGTCATCGACACTCAGAAATTCTCCCGACGGATGAGTCTCTCCGAAGAAGAGCGAAAGAACTTTGAACGCGAACTCAAGCAGGCGGAAACCGAAGGCAATAAGGAAATCTCCAACGCCTTTGTCGCTTTCGCCGAAGAGATTGAAAAGTCCATCGGCGGAAAGCTAACCGACGAAGATGGTACGCCGCTGACCGGTGGACAGGATCCAAAGTACATCGCCGAAAAGGCCCAAACCTTCAACCTCTCGCGATTGCTCAACCGCCTCGATGCGGGTTTGCACGCCGAGGTCAAGAAGGTGCACAAAAACCAATGGCCTGCGGTTGAAGAAGCCCTCGACTTGCGCGACCGACGCCTTAACAGCATGAAGCGAGGTGACGAGCTTCGAAGCGGCGTGTTGCAGATGGTCAAGGTCTACATCGCCACGAAGCGAGTCATCAGCATCGGCGATAAGATGGCCGGTCGCCACGGAAACAAGGGGGTTATCTCCAAGATCCTACCGGTCGAGGACATGCCTTTCTTGCCCGATGGCACACCGCTGCAAATCATGCTCAATCCGCTCGGGGTTCCGAGCCGGATGAACGTCGGTCAGATCCTCGAAACCCACCTGGGTTGGGCCGGGGCTGTCTCTGGGTTCCAAGCCATCACGCCGGTTTTCGACGGTGCATCCGAAGAAATCATCAACGATGCTTTGGAATCCGCAGGATTGCCTCGCCACGGAAAAATCCGATTGTTCGACGGCCGTACCGGTGAACAGATGGAACAAGAGACAACCATAGGTTACATCTACATGCTCAAACTCCACCACTTGGTCGACGACAAGGTCCATGCTCGAAGCACCGGCCCTTACTCGCTGATCACCCAGCAACCGCTCGGTGGCAAAGCACGTTTTGGCGGTCAGCGATTTGGAGAAATGGAAGTTTGGGCTCTAGAAGCTTACGGAGCCGCGTACATCCTCCAAGAACTCCTGACGGTCAAGAGCGAC
>CAILTZ010000727.1 GCA_903837255.1 uncultured Pirellula sp.
CCCTTTAACCGCTCGACCACCCCGGCGATTGTGTCGTGGTAGTGGGTCCAACTCTCTTGCGAAGCGGCCGGGAGGATGTGTCCGGGAAAGCACATCAGCCCGCGAAATTCCAAGCCGGCTTGCTGGGATACCCAGGCACACAGTTCCACAGCACGGTCGCTAGACTCGATCCCCGTGCGATGAAATCCTACGTCTAAATCGACCATGATTCCAATCGGCAGCCCCGCCTTGCGACCCACCGGGGCAAGCCCCTCGGCCGCTTCGCGAGAATCGACCCCCACGGCGATCCTCCCCTGAGAAGTCTCGGCAAGAGCTCTAGCCAATCGTTCCAGTCGCTCCATTCGACGCGGCCCGATGGCCGGATAAGCGATGAAGAGGTCGGGACTTGCCGCAGACATCTGCTCTGCCTCTCCGACTTTTGCCACCGTCAAACCCTTGGCTCCATGCGCGATTTGACGCTGCGCCATCCGGATCGATTTGTGGGTTTTCGTGTGGGGCCTTAACCGCAGACTGTGCTGGTCGCAGTAATTTTGCATCCGCTCCAAATTTCGCTCGACCGTCACGGCATCCACTACCAACGAAGGGGTGGGGTGATCCTCAGGCAAATCGATCCAGCTCATCAAAATAACCTTTCGGTGAAGATCTTGCGGTGCAAACCGTTCAGTCCAGGTGGAGAAATCGCCGCAAAACCAGCAGTTTATATCATCTTGCACCCCAAAGCAGGAGCTTCGGAAAAAATCCGTCGGTGTACAATGCTAGACTCGTGAGAGAACAACCTATGCAAGAAAGCCCCGCCCAAGCAGATTCTGAAGTACACCTACCGCTGGTCATGGACCATTTGTATCACTGCGTCTGTGGCCACGAGTTCGCCGTAGATCACAACCGCGGTGGTCAGTGCCCATCCTGTTGTCGACGCGTCTCGGGCGAAGCCCTACAAGATGCTTACGAAGCCACTGTTAGTTTGTCGAGCCTGCAAAATTCCGAGCAAGACCGCGACGTCGAATTCAGCCCCATCGATGCAATGACCGATCATGTTTTCGGGCACTTCAAACTCGAAAAACAACTTGGACAAGGTGGCATGGGTGCCGTCTACCGAGCCCTCGATACCTCGCTGGAACGTTACGTGGCTGTGAAAGTCATGCGCAACAAAGGTGATAAAACACCCCAGCGCGTCAACGATATGCTTCGCGAAGCGGTCGCACAAGCCCGACTCAATCACCCCCATGTGGTAACGATCTATTACGTCGGTCGCGAGCAAGAAGAACCATTCCTGGCCATGGAACTTCTGCCAGGACCGACTCTCTCCGAACGGATTCGTCGCCAAGGTGCGATCCCTTATCCCGAAGCCATCGAATATGGTATTCAAGTCGCATCGGCTCTGAAGCATGCGACGATCTTCGATCTGATCCATGCCGACATCAAGCCAGCGAACTTGATCCTGGCCGGAGATGGCCGCGTGAAAATTTCCGACTTTGGTCTGGCCCGTATGCAAAACTTGGAAAACACCAAAGACTCAGGCTCCCTGGCAGGCACCCCGTCCTACGTTGCACCCGAACTGCTCCGCGGAGGTGCCTACAGCATCCAATCGGACATGTATGCCCTGGGTGTGACCCTCTTTGAAATGGTCTTCGCAAGACTCCCAATCGAGCTCAAAGGTGAATCGCTACACTCAAAACTCGAATCGCTACGTAACGCCGAAATCGACTTTCCCAATCCTTGGCCAAACGCCCTACCTCGCGAGTTCAAAAACGTCCTGCAGCGACTCTTGGCGAAAGATCCCGAGCATCGCTACGCAAACTACGACGAGCTGCTTGAAGCATTCCGGTCCATCGCTCCGGTGAGCACAACACCGGCGGGCTTTGCTCCCCGCTTGATGGCTTACGCGGTCGATCAAGCTTGTTTGTTGGCCGCCATGGCACCCTTTGCAATCTCGATCTTCAGCATCCAAGCTTCCGGGGCACAGAGCCGCCAACTCTTGATCCCGATCCTGGCCTTTGCATCCCTGATCGTACCTGCGCTGTACCTGTTTTTGATCTATAAAGGTTGGTCGTCCCTGGGCCGTTATTTGTTCCAGCTCAGAATCGTCGAAGAACACGGGCTGCCCCCTCGCCGCGAACAGCTGGTTCCCCGCGAAGTTTTGCGAAACGCCTTTGCTTGGTTTTTCCCTCTGGCTTTGTACGTTTCCTTGCAGTCGGTCTCGGTTTCCAAAGGAATCGAATATTCCTTGATCGCGGTCCTTGGTTTAAACTCGTTCGCTCTGTTTCTGCTGGGACGACGCAAAGCTTTGCACGACTATCTGTGCCATTCGAACGTGGTTTTAGCTGTCAACAAATCTGTTTTTAGAACCTAACAGCCAACCCTCTATGGAAACCATCCAAGTCCCCTTGGGCCAACGGGCTTATCCGATCTACATCGGTCTCCCCGACACCGCAGAGCTGGCCGTCGCTGTTAGAAAGGCTTGCCCAGAGGCATCCAAATTCGTACTGGTTGTCGACCAACGCATTCAATCAATCGCGCAGAAAACCCGCCAAGCTCTCGCGGTGAGTTCCTCCGATGTGGCCATCATCGAAGTCCCCAGCGGTGAAACGAGCAAGTCGGTCGAGCAACTCGAAAAACTCTGGCAGCAAATGGCCTTTCTCCAGGCCGATCGCAAGGCCGTCGTCGTGGCCATCGGCGGCGGGGTTATCGGAGATCTTGCAGGCTTTCTGGCTGCATCCTGGAACCGAGGGATTCGATTGGTCCAAGTCCCAACGACACTATTGGCTATGGTCGATAGCAGTGTCGGTGGCAAAACCGGCATCAATCTCCCCGAAGCCAAGAACGTGATCGGCGCGTTTTGGCAGCCCCATATGGTTTGGATCGACCTGCCGTGCCTGGATTCGCTTCCCGAGCGAGAATTTCAAAGCGGACTGGCCGAAGTCGTCAAATACGGCGTGATCATGGATCCGGAATTCTTCGAGTGGCTCGAGTCCAACGTCGAGCCCATCCTCGCACGCAACTCCAACAC
>CAILTZ010000728.1 GCA_903837255.1 uncultured Pirellula sp.
AAAACCAAGCAACCCGAGCCTTGAGTTCTTAACGCAATCGCACGACCCGATCCGCGACAACTTGCTTGGCGTTCAGGTTTGGCAAAAAGCCCTGTGGACCGAAAACAGTGACGGGTTGCTGAACATATCGCCTGAGATTCAGTCCAGTTGTTGGGCGCACGTAGGCCTTGACGTTCCCTAGATCGTCCGTGAGGGCAAACTCAGGCTGGCCGGCTAGCGAGGTGTGAACCGCAACCAACCAGCCGGACATTTCCGACTCCGAGGCGGGGCTTCGCAAGGGTACTGCGTCGGAGTAGTTCGTCGGTGGAGGCAATGGAGTCATCGAAGATCGCTGACGGACCGATTCGAACCTTTCAATACGATCGAGCAACAGCCTCGCTTCACCGCGCACCAACGGGGTCTCGCCTCGCTCGATCCACATCTGGGCCGAATCCCGAAGCGGGGCTAGATTCCATTGCTCGGCGGGACGACTGGCAATCACCGAAAGTTGCACAAGGGCGTCTTGGATCTGCGGTGTTTGAAACGATTCCACCTCCTCTTGTGCAGCAAATGCACCTGCCGTAGGACTGGGGCCTAAGGGAGCAAACGAGGCCGTCGAGACACCCAGGGGGTTCTCCGTAGCAAGAGGGCTTGGACTCGATACAAAGTTATCCACAGCAGGGGCGCTGAAATCCGAGTATCGACGTGGGGAGTATCGGCCAGTGGGTCTTGGCAAATGATCGATTCCTGCGATCGGTGAGGATGCATTCGGGCTAGCTATTGAACTCTGGGGCATCCAAGAGTTCCCGGTTGGGTTGGGTGCGGCGTTGGCATAGGGAACACCGGCATATGGAACACCTTGTGGGATCCCTTGGGGGTTCACATGGCGCACCCTGCCCTGTTGCGGATGGCCTTGGATATTGTTCGGATCCACTAGGCTCATGCCAAAGATGCCCAGGATATGGTTCATAGAATTGGTCTCATCAGGACCAACTTGACGCTGGTGGATCAACTGCCAAGGATCGGATTTGGGAACTGCGTTTTGCACGCGAGTAGGGGGCCTGGGGCGGTCTGCGATCGTGGCTGGCCCAGTTGCTGGCCCAGTTGCTGGCCTTTTCGCTAGCTTGGCCGACTTAGGAGCTTTTTCCAGGATCGAGGATTTGCTCTGTTGCTGTTCTCGCTGGATCTGTTGCTCAATTCGCTGTGTTTGTTCGGCTTCGTCGCTCCAGGCTAGTTCGGAATCGGATTTTTCCTGATAGGACGCTCGCTGGACCTGCGATGCCTTTTGTTGCTGGGGTTCGTCGGGCTCTTTGGCGACGGGGGTTGTCGCGATCATCGACGATCTGATCCATCGGAATTCACCTTGGGGAGGTGCGATGCGAAACCAGAGTTTCTTTTCGGTGCCTTGGCCTCGATAAGCTTCACCCAGGATGGCGACGTTTTGAGTTTTGGCCAGCTCGGATTGATAGAGCAGTTTTTCGTTTTTTACCGCGTCGGAACCGACCCATGCCGGTGCGTTGTCTTGCGAAACTTCGCCGGTTCTTCCACCAGGCATCAGATAGATCGCGTCGGCTTGGACCCAATTGTGGCTACCCTCTGGTGGTCGAATTCCCGACCATCCATCGTCGGTTTCCACGTAGAGCTCGACAGTGGTTCCTTTGGCTAGCACGCCGGTGGGGTAGTAATCTGCCCCAGGACCGCAGCGAACCGTTGCGCGTGGGACTTGGACGAACCTTTGGTGGTCCTGCTTGATAACCCGCATCGAGGCTCCCGGATTGGGCCTCTGCTGAGTGCTCTGTTTTGGTTTCGATAATTGATCGCCCTGGATTAAATCGTTCTGCATTAGATCGTTCTGGGTTGAATCGACCTGGGGTGGGGGGGCCGCGGGTTTTGACGGCTGAGTTTTGGGTGGTTGAGATTTAGGCGACTGAGATTTAGGCGACTGAG
>CAILTZ010000729.1 GCA_903837255.1 uncultured Pirellula sp.
AGAGTCCGCCGCGGCGGATTAATCCGCGTGTCGGTGGTTCGAGCCCACCCGGGGGAGCCTTAGTTTTTTCTACGGAAGAAACGCCAAAAAGTTAACGCCGGACGACGAGAGATCGACGCCCGGCGTTTTTCGTTTCTACCCAACGTTTCCTAGGGTTTCCGCCTCGCCAACTCTCTTGAGCGGTTCTCTCGGTTAGGAATGAGATCTTTCGGCCTACCTCTGAAACGATCCCGGTAGCTCGCGGCACCCCCGATCTCGACTGAGAACTCTCAAGATCTCCGTTTCCGCCAACCCATTTGATTAACACAGCGTTTGCAAAACGGTTGTAGCCGGTTGCGATAGGTATTTGGGCTCAATCCCCTTGGTTAACACCGTCATTTCATTGGGCAAGCGAATTCCATCTATCGAAAACGCCTTCAGAACCCCAACGATTACTTAGGTTTCCCGACTGTTAACTCCGTCCAATGCCATTCCGGAGAATCACTCAGTTCGTGACTGAGAAATAGGTTGGTCTCCAGATCAAGCTTCAAGTCATTGAGGCTCGTCAAATTACGAACTGAGTGATCGAATCCGAACGTTCCTGAGCGCGGTACAATGACAGTTATCGAACCCATTTTCTTCGTGCCCCTTCTAGTAAAATTGAGGCGTGAAGACGACGGTCATCCAACAACTTATTGAACAACTTGTCGAATACTTGACGCCGGAAGCGGCGCAGAAGATTGTCGCAATGGATTCGCTAATCCAGTAAGGCCAATGCTTGCGGGTTCACCCAGGCTGGCGATCATACCGTGCCGTCCGTGAATACCTGGGCGGGCCGGCTAGAAGGCATTGAGAAGATTTCGTGAGGATTCTCGCCAATGGTCGGAATTGCGATTCCGAGACTCTATAATTTCTGACTTCCTGACAAGAGCTGAGAACGAACGCAGGACACCAAGACTTCCACCTCACGAATGAGCAGGATCGCAATGAAAATCAGCAATGTACGACGAACTGGTTTTACCTTGGTTGAGTTGTTAGTAGTGATTGCAATTATTGGTATCCTCGTTGGCCTACTTTTGCCAGCGGTGCAGTCGGCTCGCGAAGCGGCCAGACGCATGAGTTGCCAGAATAACTTGAAGCAATGGGTGCTCGCGGCTCATAACCATGAATCGGCATTCAAGGCCTTTCCCGCGCAGGGAAACATACCAATTGGGAAGACAGGTGATCCCTGGTCTGCTCAAACTCAACTATTGCAGGTTATTGAGCAAGGTAACCTGGCGAAGTTGATCGACTATAGCCAATCAAGCGATGGGCAAGCAATGGCGGTCAATCGAGTGGCTACAATTATGTGTCCCTCCGAGATCAACGATCATCCTCAAGCTAATTTGGCCTCACCCTATCCGCTCAACTATTTGATCAATGTCGGAAGTTGGTTCATTTACAACCCAGTGGATGGAAGCACTGGTGACGGGGCATTTCAGATGAATCGCCGCACACGTTTCAGCGAGTTTATCGATGGAACCAGCAATACGCTATGCATGTCCGAGGGGAAATCGTTTTCGCCAATATTGAGAGACAGTGGTACTCCTGGGACACTCGGTGTACCAATTCCATCGGTGCCAGCAAATGTAACATCATTTGGAGGTAGCTTCAAATTGGATAGCGGTCACGTGGAGTGGATTGACGCGCGTAGTATTCAAAGCGGTTTCACAAGCACATTCACGCCGAATACAATCGTTCCCTATATAACGGGCGGAAAAACCTATGACGTTGACTTCACAAGTCGCCGCGAAGGCAAGACTGCCAATCTCCCAACCTATTCTGCGGTCACAGCGCGCAGCTTTCACACGAATGGCGTTAACGCATCACTAATAGACGGTAGCGTAACCTTTATTTCAAACAACATTTCTTTGCAGATCTGGCGAGCCCTTGGCAGTCGCGCGGGCGGTGAAGTAGTTGGTGAGTTTTGATGGGTCACTGATCATTGACCTTCACTATTTATTAAGAAATTTTTTTTCCGCATGCATTCGAAAGAATTGAGCGAAACGTGAAAACTTTTCAAAGGAATCAGGTCTTGCCGGTAGTTTTTTCCATCGCACTACTTATCTGTGCGGCAGTGTGGTTTGGTGGAGCGTGGTTCGCTTCGTTATCAATTGGCGAGTTGGAAACGGCATCCATTTCATCGTTGTTGATCGTACTGGTAATGCCGTCGGTATGCTTTGCTCTTGGTGTTGTTCTCCTTGACACCAACAGTTACTTACGATTCTCCTTGTTCACGAAATTTGCGATGGGAACTGCAGTTCTGCCCATCATACTTGGAACACTCCTTTCGGTTTGGACCGTTCGGGAACTGTTCGGAGCTAGTTTTCAAAACGCATCAATTGGATTGAAATGCTTTGCTGCATTGTCCGTCTTTACCGTTGTTGCGATAGCAGGGAAACTCACCAGACGGTGCATGGTAAATTGCTTGTCGTGTCAGGATGGAAAAGCCTAAGCTCGTAGAGTGATCATCGAGATTCTTGCGCCTACTCTGGTTCGAATTGTCGCCTATGAATCGACAAAGGTTCTGGACTCAAAATTCACCCAACGTAGAACCAACTTAATTCACACAGAATTCGAAGCATAACTTGCAATCACAAAATTTCGCAGATCCCGCATCAAAACCCGTTCGAGCCAAGTTCAACTTTTGGAGATGGTTTTGGATTGCTACTCTCGTAGTTTCTCTCCCTTACGCTTGGTACTGCTTCTACGTTCCATCCAACAACGTCGCTTGGGCTGCCGACTTGCCCTCGGCTAAACAACAAGCATCCCAATCAGGAAAGCCCATAATCCTTTTCTTCACTGGTAAGTGGTGCGTTCCCTGCCGGATCATGAAGCGCACAGTCTGGGCGGATGAGCAAGTTACAGCTTTGGTCAATAAGTCCTTCATCCCTGTGACGATTGACGTAGATGATTCGGAATCAGGCGCAGTTCGAAGTCGTTACAGTGTCGGTGTGACACCTAGCACAATCATCACTGACTCAAACGGAAATGTCCTACAACATAGAGTAGGAGGAGTTGGCAAAGCGGACTTCCTTAAAATGCTCGGAAGTTCGTCCGGCGGGGTGCTTACATTCGAAAAATAATTTCTTACGTGCTGGCTCAAGCGATTGCGAATTCTATTGTCGCGCTCGCGATTGTCGTGATCCCGTTCGCTGTGTTTGGGCGCTGGCCGCCGCGGGAGTTGCTTCTGTGTTCGTCCATCGGTGGAGCAATGTCGCCGTTCGCGTGGCGGCTTTACCACGCCGTTAGCGATTATCTGACCGGGCCTACCGAAAATAGTGAAGCCGAATCGCGCACGCCAAGAAACCGCGCGTAGCAAACAATGGAAGTATCAGCGTAGCCCATTATTCTGATTAACAGCGAAAAAATTTCGGGCTCCGGTTCGTCATATCCAACCCCGAGCGTGTAACCCTACAGATAGAGACCTGTTGCTTTCGGTCTCGCTCGATACCCGGTTGTTAATCAAATCGACGACTAGTTCGTAGAAACCGGTGATATCGGGCTTCACATTGCCTCTGTTGGGAGATTGCTATGCCGAAGGTCCTCGCTGTGGATGAGATGAATGAAACTGAACTGCGAGCCGAGCTTGTTTCGCTCCTAGCGGATGGCGTCTTACGCTACATGCGAAGCGAACAGTTCGCGATTGATTACGCGGATCGCGAATTCGATCAAGATTTCGAGACAGCTTGCCTTGAGCTTCCTGCCAAACCAGTGCTCTCTGTGACCGGTCGAGTTAACGATCGATAGGTCTTTTCAAAAAGGAGAGCTTTTCAATGACAATCAACGTCGCCAAAGAGGTCGCAACGCTCCGGCACATGACCGTGTCGGAGCTTCGCGATCGGTACCAAGAAGTGTTCGGCGAAGACACGAACGCTCGCAACAAACAATGGCTCATCAAACGCATCGCATGGAAGATGCAGGCCAACATCGAAGGTGACATTTCACAGCGGGCCAGGCGTCGTGCCGCTGAGCTCGCTCGCGGCACCGACATCCGTACGACTGCCCCCAAAGCCATCAAGCCAGCCCCGAAGCCGACAGGCGACACCGTGACGGGATTCGTCCAACCAGAAGAAGACAATCGTCTCCCGCCGCCGAGATCAGAGATCGAGCGAGTCTACAAAGGCGAGAAAATCGTGGTGCTCGTTCTGGATAACGGCTTCGAATACGAGGGGGCGATCAAGCGTCAGAGGGACGCGATTTGGTGAGTGTCAGAGTCGCCTTGCATGCGATTTTTCTCTTTCGCGATTTCCCCAATGTTTTCTTTTAGATGATTTTGCTCTGCGCACGACTCTAAAGACCGCTTTGAACAGGGCGCTGCGCCGAAGTCGTGACGTTTTCGAGCGAGCGGATGCGAGCGTTTTTCTGCTTCGCAAGGGATTTTTTCCCACTGGGCGCGGACCTTCTCCTATCGCGATTTATCCTAAA
>CAILTZ010000730.1 GCA_903837255.1 uncultured Pirellula sp.
CTCCGATAAAAATCCCGTATTGCTTGGAATTCCCATCGATTGAAAACGGGGAAATCAAACCGTCGATAAGGGTGTTGATCTGGTCTGTGTTTCCGAGCACAAGTTCGTCTGCCCACTTCCTAAGTGCGCTCAAAAGGACTCGATTTCCGGAGGGTAAGTACACCCATCCCAATCGATCCACTGCGCCAATCGGTGTATCTCGGAATCGATAGCTGGGGTCGCCTTGGATTCGTACCGGCTCGAGCCCGATCGCATGCCTCCAATAAGCCACTCCCCGAACCTCGACCACTTGATCGTTATAAGGCACTTTGGTGAAAGCTGAATAATCAGAAAGCAACTTCGACTTTGCCAAATCGAAATCTTCGCCAACATGCTGCTGATATTTTTTCGCCCATCGTTGCACAAAACCACTTCGAGTTTGACCTAGGATTTCACCGTGCGATTCGCTAGAGAATTTCAAGAACTCATTCCATTGCGATTGATCCTGAACAAAGAACCGCAGCTGAGATTGCGGCATCGGAGCATCAATCACGATTGGGTTGGCCTGAGCTTCCCAAACGATCGTTCGATCCTCAAAAAGCTCGAAGTAATCGGGCCGATCCAAAGCCGGCAACACTCTTGAGTACATGTCCAACCAGTTGACGACATCGACCGACACCTCGCGATCGACCCGAGCCAATGCGTCTTGGGTAAGGGGCGAGCTTGGCGTCATCCCATGAGTCGGTGTTTGTGACGCCTCAGGCACCCCTGAGATTTGAGCCGATGAATCCACCATCGCTGTCGGCAGTTCCACCTGCTCGATTCTCGGTTTTTGGGCGACATCCCCTCGGTCCGCGACGATCGTGTCTAGCGACCAATACGCTTTGGCAAACTGGTCTTGTGGGGATCGTATCCAGGCCAAAAAACCGGTGTCCTGCCAAACGAAAACATCTGGCGAAAAAGCTCCCAAATCCTCCCTGAACAGCAGGTCATAACGCCTACCAACCATCGGCACCCTCGGATGATCGAGCCCTTGGTGTTCCGGGATCGCAGGGGCGCTCTGGTTGAAAATCATGGCTCGAGCCAAACCGCTGATTGCCTGAATACGAACCTGCTCAAGTGCCCAATCCAACTGCGCAACTCCACGACGCGCATGATCGCTTGCAAGCCACTCCCGGGAATCGGATTCCCATTGCAACTGACCTTGCCGCTTCTCGTGTTCTGCTTGCTGTTGGCTCTGCTGGCTGACCTTGCTTTGCATCGCCTCGGCCATCTGTTGGATGTACCTAGCCTTGGCCTGCGTGACATCGGCAAAGAATGAACTCCACTGGCTATGGAGTTCTTGGTCGATGTGATCGGCCATGTCCGTTTGCAAGTGCGATGTCTCTCGTGCGTAAAGCGACTCGGCCTGCGCCCAGGTCTGCTCAGAGACAAAGTAAGCGTCGGCTTCCTTGTCGATCAGCTCCTTTCTCGCATCTCGGGTTTCTCGAGCCAAACGCGACTCCCTCGAAATCTGAGCGAGCCGGTCCGAACGTTCTAATTCGGCCTCGGTCGAGCGTTTGGTTGCAATCGCTGTGGCTCGATCCCGGCTCCAATTCCGAGCCATCCAAACAAGCCCAGACTCATGGTACTCCTTGGCCTGCTCCAAACGATCTTGATACTTCGAGGCATCAAGATCCTTGCGGAATTCTAATTCTGCTGTTGCAACTTGTTGGGAACTGTTTCGTTCCGACATGGTCACATGATTGATGTACTGATCTGCAGGTGCCTGTAGCTCCTGCATGCAATCGACCATCGCCTGGCTCTTGACTTCAAATGAAACCAAGCTTTGATTGATTTCGGATTCGCTAAACGTGCGCTGAGCGAGACTGAGTCTGAGCGATTCATCGAGCTGTGCCTGAGCAATGGACGTCTGGTATCGAAGGTCCGCTTGATTTCGACCACGGGATAAACGCTGCTCGGCCTCTTGCCAATCATCGAGCATGGCAAGTTCCTGCCGTGCGGCGACCACCAGAAAGTCGGACCATCGACCAGGAACAGCCTCCTGCAACGACTCTCTTGCGACGACCCTTTGCTCAGCAGCCGCTACCAGCCAGTCTCCTTGCACGTCTGTTTGGGTCCCATGGAGATCCCCGGAAGCTTCGATCGCGTGGACTTGATAGTCAAATCTCGCTCGGGCAAGCGCGTCGGCCTGCTGTTGTTCGAGACCTGCAAGCTTCAGCCTCAGCGTAGCATCGATTCTTTGCAACTGGATGCTATGCTGATGCGTTCGCTGGGCATTCTCCAAGCCTAGATAAGGGGATTGCTCAGCCGTATGGTCTTTCCAGTCCATCCGAGCATCCGAATCCGCCATCGCCTGCCAGTACCTGGCATCGGCAACGAGCAAGCTCTTTTCGCGTGATTGGCTCGCCGGAGAGAACCCGCGAAGCTTCATGACCTGGGCGACACTCTCTGCCCTTTCGACTGCCTCGAGGAATTTGGACTCGTGCGACAGTACGAGCAGTTGGTAATCCAGATCGATCTGTCGCTGATCCTGCAATGCTTCGTACTGACTCGTTAGTTGATCGATGGTAAAAACCAGTGCCAAATCGGACTTGTCCTTCTCGGCTTCCCTTCTTAGCGTGTCGCTCTGCAAACTCATCACGTCTTTGGCAACTCGCTCGGCAATCTCTCGATCCTGAGTTATCTGGAGCTTGCGCTCCGAGTGATCCGCTTGAGCGATTGCCCGGGCTCCGACCCAATCGACGTAATCGGGCGAAACCGCTTCAATCCAATGAGCGTAAGCTTTCGCATGAGCGGCCAAAGCCACCGATCGCAGATTCTCTGTAGCGTCTTTTTGCAAACCTTCAGCCCTCTTTTGGGAGACCGCTCGGTGGTAGTCGGCTTGCGCATCGGCCCAGGCTCGCTCGTAGTCGACCGATGCTCGATGAATCCGATCCTGATAGTCCAACTCGATGGAATTGGATTCACGAGCCGTCCGCATTGCGGAGGACTGATCGTCCCGGGCGATTGCAAGCTCCAGTTGGTCCCTTCGCACGGTCGCCTGAATCTGAGCCTCACCCTGCTTTCTTTCGAGCTCGACAGAGTTCGTATAGGTCTGCCGAGCATGCGAGTGATCGGCGGCCGTGGTGGCTTGGATGAGCCCCTGGTAAGCATCCCAGAGGTCACCGATGCGATCGGCTTTCGATTGCCCGATGACCACAGCGAACTCCACTTGCGCTTCGGTGCGGTTCACCGCTTGAACGCTTCTTATCACATCGAGCCGTTGGCTCAACTCCGAGGCGGCCTTGGAGTTGCGAAGTTCCTCAAGCCCGTTGCGGTCAAGCATCTGCGATCTCCATGCGGATCCGGTTTGCCAGTCGGGTTTCACCCGCAATCCGAGCCAGTTATCGAGGTCTTTACGAAGCCAGGTGTCCGTGGCGCCCGATTCCGGATGGACGCTCAAGTAATAGTCTTTCCAAGCTTGTCCAACCTGCTGGGCATCGAGTTGCCGCTGTTCCAACAATTTTCGGTTGAGTGCTTCGAGAGCCTGCACCGATCGCTTATCGTTCTGAATCTGAATCAATGCCTGAGTCTTTTGATATTCAGTGGCTGCCTTGCGTGTCGCGACCATCCACTCGCCCTGCTGTCGGCTCTCCTGGACCGCCCAAGCACGTTGGGCTTGGGCCGAAAGGTTTTCCTGTTGCTCCTGTGCTTGCTGAATCTGGTCCGTCATGCCCAGCTGGCGGATGAGGCGATCGGACTGATCCGCTAAGCGTAGCGTCGATGCTGCCGACTCCTTCAATGCCTGTGCCTCTCGCACTGCGGCTTGCCGCAGAAGCAAGCTTAGAGCCTGCTGTTTGAGCAGTGCCTTGGCGTTTGCATCGATCTTACGATAGATTTTTTCCAACGACTTTGCTTGGCCATCAAGCATCTTTTTTTCATAAGTGTTTCGAGACTCTACCCCCTTCCCTCGGCGTGCTTCGACCGCTTGGTTCTCTGCAATCTGATTTAGAGTTGCCAGGTTGTGTTCGTTGTCGAGCCCATCGAAGTAAACCTTGCGTACATCGACCCCTTGTTGGTAATCGTTGCCTGCGATCGCTTCATCCCGGACAACCTCTAAGGCTGCTATCCGCTCGACGAAACGATCTTCGGCGGCCTGGATCGCTGAAGCTAGATCCACGTTGGCCTGCTCGCTGGCCGCTAGTTTGGGGATGTCTTCCAACCAAGCCCACTGTGCCTCGATCGGTTTGGATAGCTCTTGCTCAATGTTGAGCAATCGAACGATTTCGGAGCGTTTGGCCCGCAGCTCTCGGTCTGTGCTCTGCCTTGTTTCGAGCTGATCGCTTGCAATCTCTCCAAGCTTGTCGTTGTAGATGCGATCGACCATCGCCAAGCGTTCTAAGTATTGAGCCCAATCAAAGTTTCCCGCGCTCAGATCCAGCCCCATCTGATACAGTGCAGTCGAATGGGTATGCTCGGCGTCTGCTCTTTCCAGACTTGCATGAAGCTGAGCCTGAGCCAACTGCAAATCAGCTTTGGAGGTCACGTCCGCCGCTTCGAGCTTCCAAGGCAAAAACGCTTGCGATCCCCGACGCTCGAACTTGATGTTCCGGCCAAACATGGGGCCCTGAAGCGTGCCTGCGGTTTCTTCAGCAAAACGGTACTTAGCCTCGGCCAAGCCCGCTGCCAATTCGCGAGTCGCGGCAATCTTGCTTCGCTCATAGTCATGCACACTCGATGCGTTCCTCGAATCGGCTTCTCGCTCGATCTGGAGTTTCCTCAAGTTGTCCTGCCCGGTGCGATCCACAAGGGCCTTGGCCAACTCCCACGCAAGTTGCGCACGCTTGACCCCTAAATTTCGCTCAGCCATCGCTTGGGCCAACTGGTAATCCGTCCAATCGCTAGGCGAGGAATCTCTCCAAGTTTGGACTCTGTCCAAGTACTCGTCCCAGTCATCAATCAAATAGTCAACGTGCACTTGATGCAGCTTTTTCTCGTAAACCAACCGACCGACCGCTAGGTCTCGTCCTGATTCGACGACCAAGCTTTTCGATGCAATCCGAAATGCTTTGTCTGCATCGGCGATGGCTGATTCGTATTCGGCCATGCGATCGACCTGTGCGATGGCAAGTGTGCGATCGGCCTGTGCGGTGCCCAAGTGATACTGACGAAGTATTTGGAACTCGGATGAGGAGCTGCTCGATGCCAACGACTCAGCCTCCTGTTCGTAAGCCGCCTCGATGCTATCGCGCTGCTCGAAGAAGACTTTATCGATAGCGATCCTCGAAGTCTCGATGAGATAGACCAGTTGAGCGGTTGCTACCGCTTGGTCCTCGATCATCTGGAAGCTCGTGCCAGCCGGTACCATCGCACTACCTGAAACGGCTCCGAGAAAGTTTCCATCGATCCAACCCCAACCACCAAGCCAGCCGTTTATCTTGGGTGGTTGGTAGACCAAGGAATCCAGAAACTGTTGCCTGAATTGCTGAGCGATCATCGACTCACCTTCCAGGTATGCGATTCCATTGAGTTGCGAATCGAGACTCTGCGAGTGCTTAGCCTGCGTCATGGCCGTGACATTCTCGAATCGCTTGTCTGCCAGGGCGATGGCGTGAGATCGAACAAGCCGGGCGTGCTGCGTTCGAAAATCCAGCGTCGCTTCGAGCCTTGCAATTCGGTGCTCGTGCTGATCGCTGAGGCTATTAAGACGTTTGTTGAGCTCGGCGGTATGTTTCGCCAGCGCTCGCTCTTTCCATGAATCCGCCTCTGCGGCACTTGTTCGTTCGTAGATTCCATCCCAGGTTTGCAAAAGCTCCTGTCGACTTTTCGCCCTTTGAAGTTGGGCGTGCGATTCCGGACTCGACAAGAGGTTGTCGAGCCGAGTAGCGCTCGAACATAGCTGCGAGGCCTTTGCCAAGTCGAATTGCCGAATCGCTTGCGAAGTGCGAACCTGTTGATCTCGTTCGATCTGGATCAAAGATTGTTGCAGGTTTCCCCAAGCATTCGTGCGAGCCACCTGAAGTTGGTGATCAGCCAACTCTGCACCGCTGTCCCAACGGTCAGCAGCATTGGCTCTGCGAAGACTGTATTGGAGTTTTTGTTCTGCCAGAGCGACATCGCGGGCCTGTTCGAGCTGGGCGACTCTCAGGGCGTATTCCAATTGAGCGTTAGCCATAGCCGCGAGCCGAGCGCGCTGAAGCTTGTAAGATTCCCGGCGCTCGTGGGACTGTACGGTCAGTAAATTCCGATCGAACGTATGCTGCGCTTCGTATCTTTGCAGCGCGTGCCGAATTAAAGCAGCCTCCGTGACGCTCCACGACGGGGGTGGAACCGTATTCAAAACGCTCGCGAGCTCTCGATTGGCCGACTCGAATTTTGAGTCCCGATTCCGCTCCGCCGCTTGTATCTGCTGGGCATGTGCATCGCTCAGCAGTTGAGACTCGGCGCGGTAGGAATCCTCGATCGATTGACGCAGGGATTGGTATTGCTCTAAAGCACTTTGAGAATCCTCCGCGAATCTTCGAAAGACTTCGGCATAGTCCTCCTTGAACAGACCATTGAACTCTTGCCCGAGCTTAAACATTGCTTGTCGGTACCCATTCTCCGCGTCCTCAATCGCCGTGTCGTAAATTTCCTGCGCACGTGAGGCAGCTCTGTTGGCCGATTGCCCGACGAGGCGCTGCTCAGAGAGCAGCTCGGTTCGCAGACGTTGCAATTGGGACTGATAAGCTTCGTCGTTGCTTAAATCGATCCCGATATCGCTCAGGTCATCCTGATTCAGAGCTTCCGAAAGGCTCGCGCTAAACGAGATCTTCGGCACACTAGCCTCGACGGGATGATTGGGTGGATCTACCGGGGGCCTTGGCAAACTCTCCTCAGCAGGCAACCAATCGGCAGCCAGATAGGGTAGCTCGGGTAGACGATCGGTCGGCCATAGGATCGCAAGTTCCTCGGGAAGTGGCAGGTCGACTTCATCGCTGTCGCTCGCTCGCAATTGCTCCCGCAATTTCGCCAACGCCTGCGATTGGCTCTCACTTAGTTGCAACTCGGAGTTTGCATGCTGCTCCCAATAGCCGCTCGTGGATTCGCGTATCGCGATGAGTTGCGTGGTGAGCGATTGTTCGTTTCGAACCTCCGCCTCGCTGGCAAGGGCTGCTCTGTCGTGAACCAGCTTGGTGATCAACTGGCCGAGCCCCTGCACATACTGCGATCTGCCTTGGCTAAGCCCCGAGGCGATCGAGCGGTAGGTGGCCACCCACGCGTTCGCCTCGGCGCTGCGTGGTTGGGGGTGATAAAGGAAGCTCAAGGGTTGCCAAGAGCTCACTTGGCTCGAATCGTCCGAACGAAGTCGCAGAGCAAGATCAACCATTCCGGGCAGGGAGATTTGAGGAGTCACTGTGAAACGGTTCCCCCAAAAAGCAATGCTCTGATCGCTTGTTCCATCGCTATCGATATCGATGTCTACGAGCCATGCATTGGCAGCATTCGCCGGTCCGCCGACGAAGCCCGTCAGCATCGGTTGGCTGGTGCGGTGATCATCGGACGTTGGCCCTTGGTCACCCACCAATTCGAGCGAGTCGATCCGCAGGGTATCCACCTCTTTTGCAACGAGTTTTCCGCGAATTTCCGACCATTCGCTACGCAATATTTCTCCTGTAGGCAATAACTCCTTGGTGCGCGCTCGAATCTGGAAGGTACCCGGAGACAACTGCGTGGGGGTGTATTGGAACGAGAGATCCGCAATGCTGATGGCACGATCATCGACGATTGAATCGCCGTTTAGGTCCAGCTCGATGACCATCATGCCACTTGCTGCATCTCGGTCGATGCGACCAGCAATGCTCGGGTCGCTGGTGACTTGATCGTTCTCCGAAAATCCGTCGTCGGACCGCAATCGCAAATCTAGAACTTTCGCAGGAGTAGTTGATGGGCCGGAAATGCGAAACGAAACCGATTGCCAGGATCCGATCAGCATCGATTCGGCCGAACCGGCGGTCAAAGCCGCACGAATGCGATAGGTGTAGTCGCCCGCAGAAAGATCATCGAGACTCAAAGAAAAACTACCGTAAGCGCTCGCTTTGGTGGTCCGGTCCGCACGCCCGTCCCCGTTGGCATCGATCTCGATCAACAACCCATCGACATTGCTCTGGGATCGTACACTTCCGACGATCTTTCCGTTTTGCGAGTTGTCCGTTGGCAAAAATACAACATCGTAAAGTTCCGGTGCCGTGTCTGTCTGGTCTTCGAGGATGAATGTAAAGTCGATCCATCGTTCGGACGCAGAGTCATCAGCGATCGAAGGTGTGACTCGAATCGGTTTGAAAGAGATGGTCGCTTGACCGTTCGACGTGAGCATAGGATCAAACAGAAACCGGCCATCGTTGTCGACCGCGACCATTTCGTCGGCTTGTTGATCTTGATTCAAATCCACCAACACAACCGAGCCGACGATTCCCGAGAGGCTCGAAACACGCCCAGTGATCGCTCCTTGTTCGCTCCTTCGATCTCCAGGCAACCCCGAGTCGTTGGCCAGTTCGATCGACTCGATGACCAGCGGCTCGATCGTCGATGCGACATAAGTAAAGTCGAACGGTTGCCAAGTGCCATACGCCATCCGATCGCTGGCGGGATTCAGGTAGCAGGTGCGAAAGGCAAACAGATGGGTACCAAAATTGAGCGCCATCGGCGAGTATTGAAACCGACTCGATGAACCGAGGGAAATCTCATCGTCGCAAATCCCGTCGCCGTTACGGTCGACTTGGATGCTCGCATGCTCTCGGTCTTGCAATACATGCCCTGTTATGGTCGGGATGCTGCTGACGCGGTCCGTCGCGCTTCGGCCAGTGTCGAACAAGAGGTTCAGTCCACTGATATCCCCTTGGGAATTGGGCGACTCGGCGAGTTGAAAGTCAAAAGAGGTCCAATTGCCGAGGATTTCTGTGTTTCGGTAAGGATCCGTCCACTCGACCCGGGCACCGACGCGGCGAGGCCCGAGCTCTGAACGCTCTGGCCGAATCGTGAAACTGCCGTCTTGCGTTGGCCGAACCGTATCATCGACTCGTCCATCGGAGTCCCAGTCAATTTGAACCAGCGCAGTCTCTGGATCCTGGCACTCGGTATCCTGGCACTCGGTGTTTGTGTCCAAGCGACCTAGGAGGGTTGGTATCGAAGTGATCCGGTCGGTGCGAGAACTCCCGTCGTCGCTTAGCAGCCCTAGGCTCATCGACGGTGCAGCGCATGCGAGATAGCTCCAAGCAAACTCGGTCCACTGGCTGGTGGACTCCCAAAGAGACACAGGGTCCAAGCTCCGAGTTCGAAACCGATAACGATGCGACCCGGATTGAATCGATTCTTCGCGGAACACGATCAAGCTGGGACTGCCATCGGAATTGCGACTCACCGGGATCGAATGCTCGGCGCGCGAATCGTTGTTAGCGATGCCCGTATCGATGTCCAAGTAAGTCAGCCATTGGCGCGGCGCACTGGGGGTCACATCGATCAGGATCGTCGGATCACTCGTCAAGCGATCGAGGTTCGAGGGACCGGTGTCATTGCGCAGTCTTGGGATTGGGATCGCTGGCGGGTCGGCAGGAGTGACGCTCAAGGAGTACTCCGTCCAGTTCCCAGAAACGAACATGTTCAGTTCGCTCGACCATTGCTGCACCCTCAGTCGCAGCAAATGGGTTCCCGGTCCGAGGTTCTCGAGCGTATGCTCAAACGACAGGTCTTGGGCGACCGGGACCGTCGCGTCGGGCTCATGATCCTGATCGTCATCGATTTGGACAGAGAGATTCGAGGTCGGTGATTCCAGAGCCCCGATGTCGCTCGCTCCTTGCGAATGGTTCGGATCGATGACTTGTCCACGCAGGATCCATCGTCGGGCATCGTAATCGGAGTCCTGAGAATCAGAGTTCTGAGAATCGTCGGCACCGTTGGAGTGAGTCATGCCCGATACGATCCATGGAACGACTGGAGTATTGGGGATCGAAAACTCGATGGTCTCCCAATGGACCAAGGGTTTTGTCGTCAAAGCATCGACGAGCCGGACACGGACATTGCGCGGTCCAGAGATGCGAGCAAACGACGGGTCGATCGAGCGCGGGTCATACTCGACCCTGCGATTGTCGATATCCAGGATCTGGGAATGCTCTGCGATGCCGTCTTGGGTCTGATCCCATTCGACCCGCAGAGTCGACTGCCCATTGGCCTCTTGAGGAAAGTGACCGAGCACTGTTACCGTGACGATGGGGTTGGTTGTGATCCGATCCGATGGGTTACCAGTGTCGATTTTGAGCCGCAGGTCGCTCAATCGCAAAGGACCCTCAGTGGGGTTCTCGACGACACTGTAGGCATAGCTCTCCCACGGGGATTGCTCGATCAACACATCATCCTTGCTGAGCCATTTGGATCGGAAGCGAACAATGCGAGAGCCGAGCTGCTGGGCCAGGTTCGCATCATGCTCACGAGGGTCGAATTCGAAGGAGCCAGGGGTCTTGGCGATATCGAAGCTTGCGTCGGGGATGAAATCGCCATTCCAATCGAACTCGGTTTTCAGAGTGCCACTTGGCAGTTTGCCATCGACCACGACCGCGAGCCGCTCGTCAGAGGTGATCCGATCGCTCGAGGATGCACCGGTATCATTGACCAAGCTAACTTGCGTGATACCCGGAGAGTTTTTGGGAGGCGATGTGGGCTTCGAGTCGTTGTCCAGGATTCGGAGTGTTTGGAGCGGTTTGCCAGCCAGTTGGTACTGCGCATTGGGGCTTGGGATCAACCGGATCTCCATCCACTCGGTGCTCTCAGGTTCGGGATCATCGATGACCGACACGCCAACCGAGGCCAGCGATTCACCGGCTGGGAAGTGGAATTGACCGACGTTGGTTTTGCTGGACCATTGTTTGGGGTCGATCCGAAAATCTTCGTCGGGGACCAGCGAATCTCCGAACGAGAGTTCGAAAGGGAGCCAGAGAGGTTGATCGGTAGGGCCGGTGCGACGTGCGCGCAGGCGTCCGTCGCGGAACCCTTCTTCGCCGTCGACAGCAGGCAAGAGTTCGACCGCGACGGTTCGGTTGCCAAAGTCGTTGTCGGAGATCAGGACCGATGTGATGTCGGAGGGGACCCAGGTGCCGCCGCGAGAGGCATCCCATAGGACCACACGGACCGATTCGTTCGGCTCGGGCATGGCGTCATCGATCGCTACGATGGGTACATCGACGAAGACTTGGCCTGGCTCGAAGACCACGATGGGATTAGGTTCCAGGTAGTCGACCCCCTTTTGCGCCGTCGAGTCGGCAAGGATATTGAACGTGACCTGCAGGGGCGGTTGAGGGTTGGTCCGTTCGATACGAAAGTAGCCTGGTTGGCCGGCCTCGATGGTGGGCACCGCGTCGGAGATCCAGACTTTTTCGCGGGGACCGAAGAAGGGGTTTCCGGGTGGTGACCAGGGGCTATTGTCCACCGGCGCGTTGGCTTGATTCCCCGGCAACCCAGCTCCCGGCAACCCAGGTCCCGGCAAGACGGGGCTGGGCAGGACGGGTAGTGGCCCAGGCGCCAGGGGCGGGATCGGCCAGGGGGCCGAGGTCATCAGTTGCCTGGGTTCAAGGTTTTCGAGGATGAGTTTGCGTAGATGATGTCGCTTCGCAGATGTTTTGCATAGCGAATAGTATCGCCTAGCAAACATTCGACGAGGCCAGCTTGTACTGATGGAGCGCATCAGCATCCCTCCTTAGGTAGTGACGGAAATGGGTCCTAGGTGTTGCATTGGGGAGTTAGGGTCCCCGTGCGCTGGCCAGCGATCAACACAGAAATCGATTCTAGGAAGGATGTGAAAATCGTGCCCGAAAATGGTCAGGAAAAAATTTCGCGAATCACAAAAAAGTTTTCGGGCCGTGATGCCGTCGATGGGTCGGACCTGAAAATCAGCGGCCAAACCGTGCGTCCGGCGACTCCTGAGTCGATCGCCAAGAGGACGAGCACGCGGAGCAACTCGATCTGTTACAATTCAGGAGCACGCAAGTCTCCTTTTCATGCGACCTCGACGAGTTGGTTATGGCCATCGAATGGATCTCAGGATCTCTGAAAGCTAGAAACGTCTGGTCCGATGGCCTGTTTACGTTAACCGTCCATTGCCCTGGAGTGGCTTGCTTTGAACCCGGACAATTTCTCCAGGTAGGAATGCAACTACACGAGAAACACCTTCATCGCCCCTACTCCGTCGCTTCGCCTCACGGTGAGGACCTCGAGTTCTTCATCATTCGGGTTGACGGCGGGGAGCTGACCCCAAGGCTTTGGGATTTACAGATTGGCCAACGTATCGATGTGAGCAGCAAAGCCACCGGGAGCTTTACCCTCAGCCACACCCCCGTGGCCAAGAACCTCTGGCTTCTTGCCACCGGAACTGGGCTTGCACCCTACATCGCGATGCTCAGAGAAGAAAAAATCTGGGATACTTACCAGCGTATCATCCTGGTCCATGGCGTTCGCTACTTGACCGATCTTGCGTACACCGATGAGCTCGATGAGCACCAGGAGGCCCACGGAGGACGGCTCGTCTTCGTGCCGGTCATCTCCCGAGCTTTGGCCATCCACGGATTCCAAGGTCGAATCACGCAAGCCCTCGAGAGCGGTAAACTCGAAGAGCTCGCCGGTGTAGAGATGTGTCCCGAGACATCTGCAGTCATGATGTGCGGCAATCCTCAGATGCTCGATGACGTCGAAGCACTTCTCAATGCCAGGGGGATGCGCAAACACAAGCGGAACGAACCTGGGCACTATGTCGTGGAACGTTATTGGTAAAATTTCATGGGTAGAGTTTTCGGACTCGCTAAGACTCTCGCACTCGCTCAAGGGAAGTTCCACAAGTGTTTTCCATTCGTTCCGAAGCATCTGATGAAAACAATCCTTACC
>CAILTZ010000731.1 GCA_903837255.1 uncultured Pirellula sp.
ATCAAAAACGCCTTCGGACGCGATACGGCTTGGGATCTCAAGTCGATCCTCGGTCCAGACGAGGTTGAGTCGAATCCGTTTCCGAAAACCCGAGAAGAGTTGATCGGACTGGATTTGATCATTATGGCCGCAGATAGCCTTTCGGCGATGAATGAAACACAGCTTCGATGGGTGTCGGACTACATTGCCGATCTAGGGGGCGGATTGATTCTCATCGATAGCGGACGAGACAAACCACTGAGCGTCCTCGGTAACAAAGAAGTCGATTGGTTGCCAATTACTTTTCTCGAAGATGAAACGGCACCTTTGACTCTCAACAACTTGAATCTCGAGCCTGCCGCCGTCGAACAAAGAGCCTTTGCCTTCGAGCAGGACACAGGCGAGAACCGAAGACTCTGGGAAGCGTTCCCGGCGCCCAGGTCGGCTCGCCGCGTTCGATCCGCACCGGGTGCCGAAGTCATGGTCAGTGGCAAAACCGAAAATGAGCACTACCCGATGATCGTTACCCGGCGCAGTGGCCAGGGCCGCGTCGTGTACCTTGCCAATGATGAAACCTGGCGTTGGCGTTACAACGTCGCCGATTTGTACCATCAGCGATTTTGGAACCAACTCGCTCAGTGGGCCATGCAACCTCCCTATGCGGTCGAGAATGATTATGTCGGATTGGATGCAGGGGAACGAGTCTACGATTTTGCCAAGCAGATATCGATCCGAGCCCGATTGCGAAACGCTCAGCAAGAGCCCATGAGCGGAGTGCGTGCGATCGCTGTGATCGAACAGAACGGAGTCAGAGTCCAAAGCCTGCCGCTGGTCGAGGAATCCGAGGGGTCCGGAATGGTTTCCGGGCTTGCAACCGGACTGCTGGCCGGGCGCTACCAAGTACGCTTGGAAGTCCCTGGTATGCCGACCGAAGCGCTCGACTTGGAAACAGAGTTTATCGTTCATCCTCCGCAAGACCTCGAGATGGAAGTCCTGGCGTCGAATCGCGAGGTTCTCGAACAGATCGCAAAAACCACCGGGGGTAAGTACTACGACGAATCGCAAGCCGATCGGGTGAACGAATCGTTGCAGGCCCTGCGAACGGGTAAAATCGAACAATCTCGAACGTTGTTGTGGCAGAGTTATCCATGGTTTTTGGCCGTGATGACTCTGCTGGCACTCGAATGGTACCTTAGGAAACGAGCAGGGTTCATCTAATGAGTACGACCGTAGCATCCATCGATCCAATCAGCGCCAAAACAGACTCAGCCAACCCTCACCGGCTTGAAATCCAAAATTGGGTTCGCAACTTCGGACTCCGACAAGCGTCGATCCTGCTGGTCCAAGGCCTTGCCGTTGCGATCCTTTGCTTGATCGCCTGCGCGTCGATCATCGTCTTGCTCGATACCTTGCGATGGATCGACGATCCTACTCGCTATGCCCTGAGCCTGGGCATGTATGCCTTGAGCATCGGTGCAGGTCTATGGCACGGTATCGCTCGGATGTGGCGAAAAGAAGATCCGATCCAATTGGCCAAGCACGTCGAATACGCAAGCCCTGAGCTTAACGAGAGCCTCCTCTCGGCGCTCGAGCTCGATCAGCTCCCGATCGAAAAAAGGCACTTCAGCCCCGAGTTCCTCACAGCCATCCAACGCAACGTCGCAGGGCAACTGCAAGGATTATCGATTCCCAAGATCCTCCCCTGGTCGCTCGTCCGCTCGATCGTGCTGGCTGCCCTAGGTGCCATCGGCTTTTTAATTGCCCTGTGCGGTTTGCCTGGCTTGGAAATGCCATCGAGGTTCGCCCGAGCGTTCCTCCCCTTCATGGACATCCAACGTCCGTCAAAGTCCAAGATCGTGGTCCTGGCACCATCTCGCGATGGCGCCACCGTGCCAGAGAACCAAAGCGTTTCCTTCGAAATCGAAATCCAAGGAGCTGCGACCGAGGAAGCTTATCTCGAAACACGCTTAGCCTCCAAAGGACGCTATGCAACTCCAGAGCGAGTCCCGATGACTCTCCTGCAGCACGAGCCTCTGATGTACTCGACCGCAGTGGCCGTTGGCAACGATGCCATCGAGTACCGATTCGTCACAGGGGATGCAATCAGCTCCTACCGAAAGCTCTACACGACACCCCGACCCAAGGTGGTGCAGTTCCATCAGACCATCGAGTTTCCGGAATACACCAAGGTCACCACGGCGACGCGATCGAGCGACCGAGGGGATGCCCGATTGCTCACAGGTTCAAAGATTAAGCTCGCTATCGAACCGTCGATGCCCCTAACCTCTGCACGCCTGAGCATCGATGATCTAGACTCGGGCGAGAAACGATCTGTGCCTCTGGAATACGACTCCAAGACCAAACGATGGAGCGTCGATTGGCCCGCCGAGCGAGATGCTCGCTACCAGGTGAAACTTGCAGCAGGGGTTTCAGGCGCCGATGCACCCATCGAAAACACCTTCAGTCCATTCTACGAGATCGATGTGATCGAAGACCAATCGCCAAGCGTCTCTTGGATGGTCGCTGATCAGACCCTCATGGAGGCCATGCCCAGCCCGAACCAGATGTGGATCGTTTCGCCCCACGAATTGGTCAAACTCGCTGCAGCACTGGCCGAC
>CAILTZ010000732.1 GCA_903837255.1 uncultured Pirellula sp.
GGCTCACTATCGGATTCTCAGGCACGCTTCGAGTCCGACTCCGATTCGCCTTCTGGGACGCGGTGAATTATCGAAGCCACGAGGGACAATCGCACCTTCAACCCCAGCGTTTTTCCCCCTGGGAGGGGAGCTTCCAAGTGTAGATAACGAGAATCTTCAACGCCGCGCTTCATTGGCCAAATGGTTGGTCTCTCCCGCCAATCCATTGACTCCACGAAGCTTTGTCAATCGCGTTTGGCAATGGCATTTTGGGCGAGCGATTGCGGCAACCCCGAACGATCTTGGGCTCAAGGGCGCAGCTCCAACCCATCCAGAACTACTCGATTGGTTGGCTGTGGATTTTTGCCAGAGCGGCTGGGATCTCAAGCATCTGCACCGCAGGATACTTCTCTCATCTACCTACCAACAATCTGTCCATCGATCTGCCAAGGCCATGCAAATCGATCCTGAAAACAAGTTGCTATCGAGTTTTCCGTCGCGGAGATTGTCGGCAGAGGAGGTTTGGGACCATCTGCATGCAACGTCCGGAACGTTGGAGTTGCATTGCTATGGAGTTCCATTTGTACCTGCACTATCCGAAGAGGAATTGCTCGGGATTTACGATATCGAGCAGAACGCAGCCAAGAAGTGGCCGGTGACGCCAGAACAAAACCGCCGCGCCATTTATATCTTGAGTCGCCGTTCCTTTCGATTTCCATTTTTTGAGGCCTTTGATCCACCAAACAACAGTGTCAGCTGTCCGACGCGGCAAACCACCACCGTGCCGGCGCAAGCCCTCACGATGCTCAACAACACGATGGTGGCAACCCAAGCGACCGCGATGGGAGAGCGATTGTTGCGCGAGGCAGGAGAAAAGGAAACCTCACAAATTGAGTTGGCTTGGCTTTTGGCATACAGTCGTGAGATTTCCGACGAGGAGCGACAGATGGCCCAAAACTTCCTGGCCCAATCCCGATCGAGTTACACAATGAAAGGGGTCGATCGCGCTTCGCAACGCGCCTTGGCCGATCTATGCTTAGCAATCTTCAACACCTCGGAATTCATCAGCGCAAACTGAATGCAAAACCACATGCACAAGATTGGCAACCCATACTTGAATCGGCGATCCTTGCTCGCACGTGCGGGGATGGGGATCGGTGCATTGGCTTTCCTCGATTTGAATCGAGGTTGCTTGGGATCGGACGATACGCTATCTCCGGGGCCGCTGTCTCACGGGCCGCTGTCTCACGGGGAAACGCATCATCCTGCAAAAGCCAAGGCCGTCATTTCCTTGTTCATGCACGGTGGGCCCAGTCAGGTCGACACGTTCGATCCCAAGCCGATGTTGCAGCAGCATGCTGGCAAGACGCTCCCTGCGAGTTTTGCCAATCTCAATCTCGAGTTTACCAAGGCGAGCGAAGCTAGGCTGCTACCAAGTCAGAGAAGCTTTCGACGATGCGGAGAATCTGGAATCGAGATGTCCGATCTATTCGAACATCTCCCGAGCGTTGCTGACGAATTGGCGGTCATTAGAAGTTGCTATCACACCGAGTTCAACCATGCACCGGCCCTTTATTTGTCCCATACAGGCTCAAGCCAAATGGGGCGTCCGAGTTTAGGTTCGTGGACAACGTATGGTTTAGGGTCGGAGACACAGGAGCTTCCTGGATACGTGGTGATGCGCGACGGTCCACTCAAAGGAGGGCCGGTAACGTATAGCAATGGATTTCTGCCGGCAGTCCATTCCGCGACGGAACTTCGGAGCGTTGGGGCGCCGATTTTGTACCTGGATCCTCCTGAGAAGTTGCTTGAATCAGATCAGCGAAGGATCCTGGATTTTTCTCAATCCCTCAATCGCAGGTTCCAGCAGTCCTACAGCCATGACAACGCATTGGAGGCCCGCATCGCTGCTAATGAACTGGCATATCGTATGCAATCGACGGCACCAGAGGCGGTTGATCTGAGCCGTGAAACCGAGCAGACCAAGTCCCTCTATGGACTTGATCGGGAAGAAACACGATCGTTCGGTACCCAATGCCTAAACGCTCGCCGCCTGATCGAAAGGGGAGTTCGTTTCGTCCAACTGTACCACGGTGGTGGCGGAGACGGATGGGATACCCATGGTGAGAACGATGCAAAGCATGTTCGAAATGGCAAACAGATTGACAAGCCGATTGCAGGATTGATTTCAGACTTGAAGGCCAGAGGGATGCTCGACTCGACGCTTGTGATTTGGGGTGGGGAGTTTGGTCGCACTCCAACCTCGGAGGGTTCGGCTGGTCGCGATCACAATCCCTACGGCTATAGCGTTTGGATGGCAGGTGGTGGAATCCGCGGAGGGACCCTCTACGGTGCAACGGACGAATTTGGATTCCGTGCCGTCGAGGATCGGGTCCAAGTTCGCGATTTGCACGCTACGATCCTGCATCTTTTGGGCCTTGATCATGCTCGATTGACCTACTACTTCCAAGGCCTCCAGCAGCGATTGACACAAATCGATGGCGACTGCCGAGTCCTTCGAGAACTGATCGGCTAATACTCCGCTTTGCCCCAATTGCAAACTGGAGTACGATACCGAGCGTTGATAGCCGCCCAGCACGCCCAGCACTGAGTCTTGGAGAAACCGCTGATGGCCAATTTGCCACATCCATCGAGTCAACGGGTTCGGTTGGTGCTGTTGTTCTTGACAGCTTTTTTTGTTTTTTCAGTCACTCTTGATGCTGCGCCACCAACCGAGGTAGCCAAGTTCTTATCCGAAAATTGCAAGGGATGCCACAACGCGTCGGATAGGGCTGGCGGTTTGGATATCGATGCATTGGATTGGGCCATCGATTCGCAAGAGAACCGAGGGCATTGGATTCGAATCCACGACCGGGTGGTTCGAGGGGAGATGCCACCGGAGAGTCCGCTCAAGGACGCGGAAATTGCACCCATTGCAGAAACGCTAAAGAAAACATTGCATGCGGAGATCTCGGAGCGACAGGATCGCGATGGCAGGACGTCGTACCGGCGGTTGAATCGCCGCGAATTCGAAAATAGCCTTCATGATCTGCTCGGGATCGATACTCCGCTCCAACACCTATTGCCTGAGGATGGCCGGGCAAGTGGGTACGATACCGTGTCGGAAGGACTTCGGATCTCAGGATTGCAATTGGAAAAGTACCTTGAGGTCATCGAACTTGCGCTCGACGATTGCATTCAGTTGACCGAAGAACCGACCGTGTTCCAGAAGCGGTTGCGGTACCACGACGAAAAAGGGGTGCGAGAGAATCTCGACAAGGGCGAAGGCGTTGTCGACCCAGTTTCGGGAGAAAAGCACCGGCAATTGTTTCGCCAGACAGAGAATGCCATCGTCTTTATCAGCCATGGATATTCGCCGGACGACCTGAGGCAATTTAGCCCCCCTGCGAATGGACTTTATCGGATTCGAGCGTCGGCTTACTCGGTGGATACTCGCGATGAGGCCGTCGCATTGAAAGTTTACTCGAGCGATTGGAAGACCAGTCTGCGTGGTTACAACCAATGAAGCGTTTTGCGGA
>CAILTZ010000733.1 GCA_903837255.1 uncultured Pirellula sp.
CATGTTTAGTCATACGCAAGCCGATTCGCTTTAAGGGGATGTCCGTTTCTCTGCCACCCTTTAGGCTTTCGGCGATGCAATTGGTTGTATCTGCGTTGGATTTTTTGCTCGCAACAACGACCTTGTATGTACTGCTTCCTCCCGATATTGTCGGTCCGGACAAGATCAATTTTTCCACGGTATTGATCGCCTATTTGACGGCACAAATCGCTGCCGTTTTGACTCACGTCCCGGGCGGTTACGGCATCCTCGAAGGGATCTTGATCGCCTTTTTAGAAGGCCCGACAGACGATCGAACAGGTTCGATCGTCTGCGCGGTGATTATGTTTCGGATCATTTACTATTTGATTCCGTTTTGCGTTGCGGGGATCTTGTTTGTCATCAACGAGTATTCTCCTGCTCTCAGGCGAGAGGATACCGCGGATGGGATCTGATGAGTCCGTGGCCGAGCGCCCCGGGACTTGGCAGGAGTCCCTCCGGAGAGCCGTTCGATCGCTCGACGAATTGCTCGATCTATTGAGTTTGAGCCGGGACCAGTTGCCCGCATTGGATCCGACACCTGGTTTCCCATTGCTGGTTCCACGGGAGTATGTCCGGAGGATGGAATTGTCCAACCCCCGCGACCCGCTCCTATTGCAAGTCCTTCCTCTGGCCGAGGAAAACCTCCAGGTGTCAGGCTTCGATTCCGATGCGGTCGGAGATAGTCACTCCGCACGCCTACCGGGGGTGCTACACAAGTACCAATCCAGGGCACTTTTGATTGCGACCGGACTGTGTGCGGTGCATTGCAGGTATTGCTTCCGTCGCCATTATCCTTATGAAGAATCTCCGACAAGCCTTTCTCAATGGGACAGTTCCCTGGGCTATGTCCAAGACAATCCTCAGATCGACGAAGTGATCTTGTCCGGGGGTGATCCGTTATCCTTGGGGAATGCCAAATTGTTCGGTTTGCTCGGCAAGATCGCCAGCATCGAGCATGTCACAAGAATACGAATCCACACCCGCTTTCCGGTGATGATCCCAAGCCGGATCGACCAAGATTTTTTGGAGCGTCTCGAAACGGGTTTGCTCTCGGAGACGCGCAAGTCGGTTTGGATGGTCTTGCATGTGAATCACGCAAGAGAGATCGATCGCCACCTGATCGATGCTTGCCATAAGCTTCGTCGAGCCGGGGTGATTCTGCTGAACCAATCGGTCCTACTGCGTGGGATCAACGACACGTTGGAGTCGCAGCGGGATCTTTGCAAACAGCTGGCCGATGCGGGAATCGTGCCTTACTACCTTCATCAACTTGACCGTGTCGCAGGCGCAGCCCACTTCGAATGCGACGAGTCGACCGGTGAATCTCTCGTCGCAGGTCTTCGTATGGAGTTATCTGGCTACGCAGTCCCGAGATTCGTAAGGGAGACTGCCGGAGAGCCCAGCAAAACGCTGATCCTTTAGCGGTTGCTATTCGAGCCGGTTCCTCGGTATCCGAGTGTATAAGTCTGTGGCTGGTTCGAAGCGGGATTGTTTCCAGATTGCGGTTTGCTTGCACTCTTGGTGGAAAGCCCTGATAGCGATTCCATCCGCCCTTTTTGGTCTTGGAAATTCATAATCGCCACTCGAACATCTACGGGCAAGGCCGAGAGACGGGTGTGATGCAGCGAGCCTGGTTTGTAGACGATCGAATCGAGCCAGTTGCCTGGAATCTCAGGTTCGTACAAATCAAGTTTTGCGCCGAGTTTGTGAAACGGTGTCGGGAAACTTCTATGCTCGATGGTCTTCGAATAGAGTTTAACCAACCGCACGAGGTTGGCTTGTTGCCGAACATACTCAGCGGCAGCAGCGCTGGCGACTGTATCGTTTTCTTGGTAAAGGGCTACCACGAACGACTCTCTAGCCACGACGGCTTCGCGTCGAAAATTGGGGGGTTCTAAACCGACGGCTTGGATGGTTACATCCATCAGATCCGCTCGCCAGTTCTCTGGGACGCTCAGCAGGATACCGAGCTTTCTGGAACCTTCGAGAGTTGATTGGCTGTTGGGCCGAAGCTTGAAGTAAACACCTCGCTGGCGGTTGGTGGTACCTGCCGCAACGGTCAGTTCACGGGTCGGCTTTTGAAGAAACTGAACGCTGTGGGTTTGGTACTCGGACTGGTTCCAGGCACCTGCAATGCTACCGATTCCTGGGTAACCACCGAATCCCTGGAGACTTGCGTCCCGAGACTGATCTTTTTCCTGCACGATCTGCATCGGGCCATCGATGTCCGATTGCAACTCGGTTCGAGGTGAATAGTCAACCACGACCACGTCATCCCGCCGGCATGCGGCTTGGACCATCACCTCTTTGACGTTTTGTTCGGCTCCGGGATGAAACAGGGTCGAGACGTCGAGTTCCACCGACACGAGTCTTGAGTTTGGGGTTCGTGCAAATGCGTTAGGAGCATTCAGCGAACGAACGGGTGCCGAAGCATTCACATCAAAGGCAACTTGGCCCACCGCAGCGTTGCAAAAACCACCTGCGATGCATAGGGCTAGCATTTTGGAGTTGCCTCTGATCGCATGAAGCAACATGTAGCAAGTCAGTAGTACAAGCATCTTTCTCTTACCTCCGTGGATTGTTTTGGCACATAGAGCAACTACTTAGAGCAACTAACGTTCCATCCTGGACATAAGACTCCTAAACACCTCGTTTTTTGAAATCAAACTGAAAACATGCAATAAACCATCCAGTTTATTGCCAGCAACTCTTGGGGTGCTTTGTCAATTTTTCAAAAACCGACCCGGTGTTTTGTAATCCTAGAAGCAGGTTGTTCAAAAGCAAGAGAAAAGGCTAGAATCCTCTTTAGTTGCAGTTTATGCATCTTGTCTATTTTTACATCGGTATGATTCAAAGGTGATTGCATGAGAGCGCAAGACGTACTTAAGGCCTCGCTAAAAACGACTCAGAGGGTTTACTCCAGTTACATCGGAGACCTGACCGACGCAGACTTGATGGTGCGTCCTGGGCCGGGTTGCAACCACATCGCGTGGCAACTTGGACATCTGATCAGCTCCAACACGAGCATTCTCAATTCGGTCCTACCTGGTGCGGCTCCGAGTTTGCCCGAGGGCTTCGATGCCAAGCACGGCAAGGCGACGGCGGGCAGCGACGATCCGAAGGACTTTTTGACCAAGCATCAGTATGAGGAATTATTCGCCAAATTGGACGCTGCGATTTTCGCTGCGATCGATCGACTCAGCGATGAAGATCTAGACAAACCGAGCCCTGAGTATTGGCAAGCGAAATTCCCGACCATCGGATCCTTGGCAGTGATCCTGGCGTCCCACACGATGATGCATGTGGGGCAATGGGTGCCGGTTCGGCGCAAGCTGCAAAAGCCGGTGCTGATTTAGAACCTGTCAATTCGCTACTGGTAGCAAACGTAAAAAGTCGATGCCGACCATGTAACCTGGTACGGCATCGGGATGCTTACCGATGATCTGCACCTTGAGGATATGCTTTCCTTGGGTGAGTGATCGGACCGGCAATTTCACAAGCCCCGTGGTGATGACCTCTGGATTGTTGAACCCATCGATGGGTTCGCCCAGCGGAGCATCATCGACGAAAAGTTGGACGATCGCATAGTCTCTGGCTTTGGTCAAAACGATCTGAGGTTCGTACTTACCGTCTTTAGCGACCTGGAATTCGAGGCTGAGGGCATCTTTGGGTTGACCGCCGGTCCACCAAAGTTGATTGTTGGAACTCCATCGATCTTTCGCGAATCCGCGCATGTCTTGGCCCTGGGCATTCCCGCGACTCTTTTCTAGTACCTTCATCGCTTCGCCTTCGATCGCACCAGGAACATTACCCTTGGAATCAAAATCCGGACGCGGACCACTGAGGGGGACCTGGGCTGGACTGGCTAGATATCCGATCAGGTCTCGGATTTCCTCGGGCTGCATTGGCTCGAGGAGTCCATTGGGCATGAGGGAAAGTTCTGAAAGTTTTCGCTGATCTATTTCCTCTTTGGCAACTACGACCAGATCGTTGATCGTCTTGAGAGTCACCGCGCTGTCGGTTTCCTTGGTGATCAATCCCGAGAGGACCCGCCCGTCGTCGAGCTGCAGCAAGGTCATTTGATAATCCTTGCCGACCACTGCGTTGGGCGCCACTAGGTTTTCTAGAATGTAGTTCAGATCGGCTCGATTCGATCCGGTCAGGTCCGGACCGACCTTTTCACCGGCACCGAAGAGTTGATGGCAAGCCATGCAGTGCTTGTTGAACAGCGAGCGTCCCTGGCTCAGATCTGCCTTGGCCAAGACATTCTTGGGCAACTGGGACTTGTACTTGTCAATGGCTTGCTTTTGCTCCTCAGACGAGGTGCCGACCCTCCCCCAGGACTTGTTGATCCGCTCCACGAGCGGCTTGTCGTTGAGGCTGACCATCTGGCGAACATGGAATGCATGGACATCCGATCTTGCGATTTTTTCGGATTCGATTGCATCGAGCAATTTTTGTGCGAAAGGTGCTCGAGAAACCAGCGTTGCAATCGCGTCCTCGCGAGCGTTTTTCGAAAGTCCAGAGTAGAGCCCAAGCAGTTTGTCGGCTGTCTGGGGGTCGGCGACGGCCGACAGTGCCCGGATAGCTCCGGACTGAAGCTCGGGGGTATCTAGAATTGCATAGAGGCTTGGAGCAAGCTCCTTGTCCCTGCCTTTGACGAGGATATCTAGGGCTTGCTGACGCTCGGCCAGAGGGCGATTCTTATCGACCAGCCGATCTCGCAACTGCGGGAAGGCTCTTTGGTCGCCGAAGGCAACCGCAGTGCGAAGGGCAAGGTCCTTGATCTCGGTAGACTCGGCTTTTGCGAGTTGCTCGTAAGCCTCTTTCCAGTTCTGCGGCTGGGGAACGTTGACTCGTCCCTCCATCGACTGAAGCACTTGTTCGAGGGTTTCCTTTTGCTGCGGTGTGGGCCAGCGAACCATTTGGGCCACTAGTGCTTCGAGTCCCATAGGATCAGAAGCAGCCCTGCGTACGATGTATTGACTGATGAGCCCAATACGGCTGGTGCTTGCCAGCTCGAGCGCTCTTGTGGGGTCCTTGGCCACCAACGGTTCGATCCCATACCAAGCGACCAAGGGGATGTTTCGATCCTGGTTATCCGCCTCGTGGCTTACCAGGGCTTGAGCAATCCCCCATCGCTGATCGAGCTCTAGGCGGTTGATGGCCGAGGCCAGATACAAACGGACAATTGCATCGGTTTTGTTATTTGCAGCAAGCTCTCCGAATCGAGCAAGCGCAGCCTCGGGAACTTGTTTGTCCTCGCAAAGCAGCTGGATCGCCCAAGCGACTGCGTAGGGGGATGGATGGTCCAAGAGAGACTGGAGCTTGGCGTCATCGAGCAACCCCGTTGCATGCGCTAGCCAAATCCCGCGCAGGACTCGGGTCTGCTCGGTGCTCGAAAGCAGCTTGTCGATCTCTCGGCTGATGGCGAGCTTATCGAGTTTCCCTAGGGCGGCTCGCTCCTGGAGGATGCGTCTGGAGACTCGGACGTGCCAATCGTTTTTGTGCCAAGCGAGCTTGGCTAGGTCCGCGTCGCTTTGTTTCGCCAAATCGACGGCCTGGCGGTTGGGAACACCGTAAGCGATGTTGTAGACGCGCCCGTTGGTACGGTCCCAAATCTCTGGATTGACACGATGGCAAGCGTTTCGATCGTACCAATCGATCAGATAAGCAGAGCCATCTGGACCGGTTCGCAGGTTGATACCTCGGAACCAACGGTCGTTGGCCAGTAGCAGATCGTCGCCATGTTTTCCTACGTAGCCGCTACCATCGCGGACCAAGCGATCCATGTTGACACGATTGCCGTGAATGTTGTTGAAGTAAATATGATTCCGATAACGATCTGGCCAGTTGTCACCCAGATAGATCATCGCACCGCAATGGGCATGACCACCACCTGCATCGGATGTGTCGTCTTGGATACCCGGTTCGTGCCCCCACCAAGCGTGGTCCGCGATGCTACCGGCGTAATGCAAATGGTCGGCGATGGTCTTGATGTCCGAATATACATAGCGATTGAAGTGCTCACCGGCTTGGCGCTGATAGTGGGCTCCTTGGATCACATGGTACAAG
>CAILTZ010000734.1 GCA_903837255.1 uncultured Pirellula sp.
CGACTACGCTACTCCAGATCACAGCATGCTCTCCTTGCACGCCAATGCAGGAATCACTTTCCGTTTGCAAAGGGATCTCTTGCTGAAAGGTTTTTCCACCGAGGATCTGCCATCGACGGCTCAGGAAAGCAAGTGGGTCTTCAACGCGATGGTCGGTTATTTCGGCCAGACGCCAACCCAAGGCGCAGATGTGTACGTCTTGGTCGATGGCGAGTTGATTTATAAGTACATCGGATTGGGCCGCGAGGATGGACTTCAGACCATCCGCCACGAGCTACCTCGAGGCGACTCATTTCTGACGTTAATCGCGACCGATGGTGGGAATGGAATAGGCCATGATCAAGTCTGCTTTATCGATGCATCGATCGCACTGCTCGACCGCAGCGAATCCGAAGAGAAGTCCAGACGCATCGAAATGCTCGCGAAGGATTCGGAATCTCTGCACAAGGAGTTGGCTGGGGTGCCCGATGCCAGACGGGTTTACGGCATCGTTGCCGAAGCTCCCGTGGAGATTCGCCGTTTGCATCGAGGCAATACCGAAGATGCTCGCGAATTGGTGCTACCCGGGACGGTCTCGTGCGTTGGGCCAAGCCCCCCTGGGATGGCCGAGTTAGACGGCCAATCCACCGATGCTCAGCGTCGCATGGCTTTCGCGCATTGGCTTTGTTCGGCTGACAACCCGCTCCCTGCGCGGGTGATGGTCAATCGGTTATGGCACCATCACTTTGGAAAAGGGATCGTCTCGACCCCGAGCGATTTTGGGCTCGGAGGGGCTTTGCCATCCCATCCGGAACTGCTCGATTGGTTGGCCGCAGAATTGCAGGTTGGTGATTGGTCAATCAAACGCTTGCACCGGATGATCCTGCTTTCCGACGCTTATCAGCGTGCCTCGAACGCTACGGAGCACTCGGCCGCCGCAGAGGATTCCGGCAATCGTTATCTATGGCGTCAAAGCCCTCGGCGATTGGACGCCGAGTCGCTCCGCGATGCTATCTTGAGCGTATCGGATTCGCTCGATCGCACCGTGCATGGTCCTGGTTACCGCGATTTCGATTACAAGGAGGAGTATGCTCCGGTCTACCAGCACCGCGTCTTGGATGTACCTGAAGTTTTTCGGCGTAGCATCTACCGATTCGTAGTTCGCACCACACCGCATCCATTTTTGACCAGCCTGGACTGTCCCAACCCAGCCACCTTGACACCGGTAAGAAACACGACGACCACCGCGATCCAATCGTTGGCTACACTCAACAACGCCTTTGTTTTGCAGCAGAGCGATCGGTTTGCGATCCGATTGCAGCGCGAGGCTGGGGATCGGGCCGAGGCACAAGCCGAACGAGCGATTCGACTAGCCTTTGGCAGGCGTCCGACCCAGCAAGAGATCGCAAGCGCATCGGGTTTGATCCAAGATGCGGGACTGTTTCAGCTCTGCAGAATCCTCTTCAATACCAACGAGTTTGTGTATGTCGATTAAAGCTCACTCGATGCAAAAACAACTCACCAGCACTGACCTTACTGTGCAAGCGGTGCTCCGATCCCCGCGTCGCGATTGGCTCAGTCGCGTGGGCAGCGGCTTGGGTGCCATCGCATGCGCCGCGATGCTTCGACAGGATGGGTTCGCGATGACAATTGCCCAAGCAGAGGCACAACGTGGAGTGCATCATGCTCCGCGAGCCAAGCATGTGATCGAAATCTTCTGCCCCGGTGGGTTGAGCCATGTCGATACGTGGGACTACAAACCGGAGCTCGAGCGACTGCATGGAACCCCCTTCGATTCAGAACTTGGAAAGCAGACCTTTGCGGGAGTGGCCGGTAAGCATGCAAAGAGTTTTTGGTCCTTTGGCCAACGCGGGGAATCAGGTTTGTGGATGTCCGATCTCTTTCCCAAGTTATCTCTCTGTGTCGATGATATGGCGTTTATCCACTCGATGCAGAGCAAATCGGCTTTGCATGGACCGGCGATGTTCATGATGAACAGCGGCTTCATCCAACCTGGATTTCCCTCGATGGGGGCTTGGGTTACCTATGCCCTGGGTAGCGAATCGGACAACCTGCCAGAGTTCGTCGTGTTGCCCGATTCGCGAGGGCTGCCG
>CAILTZ010000735.1 GCA_903837255.1 uncultured Pirellula sp.
GGGTTAGAAGTCTATCTGAGCGATGATACCAAGTACGTTGCCAAAGTGATCGGTACCGATCCGCGGACCGATCTTGCGGTACTTAAAATTGATGCCAACGGTTTGATTGCTACACCGATCGGGGACTCTTCGAAGGTAGAAGTAGGCGATTGGGCCATCGCGATTGGAAGCCCGTTTGGATTGGCCCAGACGGTTACCGCAGGGATCATCAGTGCCACGAACCGAACCGACCAGGGGATCACCCCCTACGACGACTTCATCCAAACCGACGCGGCGATCAATCCCGGGAATAGCGGTGGACCGCTTTTGAATCTGCGAGGGGAGATCATCGGCATCAATACTGCCATCGCATCGCGCGGGGGTGGCTACAACGGTGTATGTTTTGCGGTTCCCGGCAATACCGCGTCGCGTGTGCTCAATGATCTGATCACCAACGGCACTGTCTCTCGGGGCTTTATCGGCGTGCGACCTGCGGCCATGTCTCCAGAGTTGGCAAAGCAGCTTGGTTTGCCAACCGATCTCAAGGGAGCTTTGGTCGAGACGGTTACCAAGGGGATGCCTGCCGACAAGGCTGGGATTCGTACCAAGGACGTGATCGTCGAGATCAATGGCATGGCGATCAAATCCGACTCGGCCATGCGTCGAGCGATTGGCGAGACCAAGCCTGGGAGGACCGTCGACATCAAGGTCTATCGCGATGGCAAGACGATCGGTATTCCAGTGACCGTGGCGGCTTTGGATGAAAAAGCACTTGCCGCAAACGACCGAAAAGCCGATGAGAACCTTCAGCGCCTCGGTTTTTCCGTCGACTCGGTTCCGGCAAGCATCGCAAAGGAATTGCAGCTGGAAGCTGGCCAGGGGGTGATTGTTACAGAGATCTCTCGCCGCACTCGGATTCCTGGCTTGAAAGTTGGCAATGTGATCTTGTCGGTCAATGGAAATCCGGTCAGTTCGGCCGAGGACTTTACCCAGGCGCTCGGGGAGATACGAGCTGGGGAAGGTTTGTCGCTGGTGATCCGCGACGAGAACTCTGAGCGCATGATCACCATCCGATAGTGCAAGCCAAATAGCTCCACATCATCACAGGTGCTCTACGCGCGGACTGGTACCGTAGCGCACCAGAAATCCTGTGGAGCTATTTAGTTATCCGCATAAGCGATGAAAATCCATGTGACGGATGGATTAGAATCCACTAAACTTCTGTTTTCTTTAACCATACCCCGGCCTTAACGAAACCCGACTTGAGCCATGTTGCACTCACTTGATTTCGCCCGCTCGCGACCAGATCGTATCTCCTCGAAGCTGGCTTGGGCGGCCCTCGGCGGCGCACTTCTAGTGAATCTGCCCGCGAGGGTATCTTGGGCCCAGGACAATGCCAAGCCTACCAAGCCGACGCTAAAGACACCGTCCGATGAGCGGATCTATGCAGACATTTCGTACTTGGCTTCCGATGACCTCAAGGGTCGTGCGGCGGAAACACCCGGCCTGAAGCTCGCCGCGGACTTTATCGCCAAACGCTTCGGCGAACTCGGGCTGCAAACCGATCTGTTTGATGGCCAACCCTTCCAGTACTTTGAGGTCGCCGGCAATCCGGGTGCCTCCTCCGAGACGAATAAACTCGAGTTGACCAAGTCCGATGGAACCAAGATCAAGCTTGCCCTTTCAGATGATTTTCAGCCGCAAGCGATCGGGTCCAACGGCGAGTTCAACGCGCCGCTAGTATTCGCAGGATATGGAATCTCTGCAAGCGAAGAGAACTTCAAATACGACGACTACGAAGGCTTGGATGTCAAAGGCAAAGCGGTCTTGGTGATTCGCAAGCAGCCCAAGCCGGCACAAGCCACTGGGCCGTTTGCCGGAACACAGCCCAGTCAGTATGCTTTTTTTACGAGCAAAGAAGCCAATGCGGCCAAGCACGGCGCTGCGGCGTTGATCCTCATCAACGATGCCGTTTCTGAAAAAGAGAATCCAGGGGTTTTATTGCCTGTCTCGGGTTCTGGCAATAGCCCAGATGGAGACAAGATCCCGACGTTCTTTGTCAGCCGAACCATGGCGGAAGCTTGGCTCAAGGACGCAGGCAAATCGCTCACGGAGATCGAAGCTGCAATTGACGAGAAGCTCCAGCCGCAATCCTTTGAAATGACCGGTTGGTCCGCAGAGGGTCAGTCGGATGTGACGCGACGAAAAATTCCCTCGATGAACGTCCTAGGGCTTTTGCCTGGCCAAGGTGCGTTGGCTGAGGATTACGTCGTTGTAGGAGCGCACTTCGACCATGTCGGCATGGGTGGTGCAGGTTCACTGGCTCCCGGAACGTATGCCATTCACAACGGAGCCGACGACAATGCCTCGGGGACTGTCGGCCTACTGGAAACGGCCCGAAGGATCGTCGATATGGCCAAACAAGCTCCTGCGGATAAACCCCGGCGCAGTATTTTGTTCATGACCTTCAGCGCCGAAGAACTAGGGCTCATCGGCAGCGAGTACTACGTCAATCACCCCCGATTTGAACTTACCAAAACAGTGGCCATGCTGAACCTGGACATGGTTGGTCGACTCTCCGAAAACGTTCTGACCGTGTATGGAACGGGCACGGCCAAGGAGTTCGACGAACTGCTGACTCGCTCGAATGAAAAGCTAGGTTTCGAGATCAAGCGTCAGCCCGAAGGCGTTGGTCCTAGCGATCACCAATCCTTCTTCTTGAAAGGGATCCCCGTTTACCACTTCTTCTCGGGCTTTCATCCCGATTACCATCGCCCCGGCGATGACTTTGACAAAATCAACGTCGAAGGGATCTCGAAGATCGTCGATATGGTTGTCTTCTTGACCGACAACATCGCTCACGCCCCCGAGCGACCCACGTTCTTGAAGAGCTCATCGACCAAGGTTCGACTCGGAGTGCGGATCAAACAAGGAGAGCCCGGCTTGGTCGTGGATCGCGTGATGCCCGGCGGATGGGCAAAGAAAGCTGGCGTTGAGCCCGAAGACCGAATCCTCAAGATCGGTGATCGCCAAGTCGGTGGACGAGAGGACATGGATGAAGCCCTTCAGGCTTACAAGCCAGGAGATGAGCTAGAAGTCCAGATCCAGCGCGGAGAAGAGAAGATCGTCCTGAAATCTCAAATCGGTACTTAGGGCGATCCGCGATCAGATAAAGATCCGGCGGTTGAAGACGATCCACTCGAGCATCAGCAGTCCCAGGGCAAGTAGCAGCAACCAGCGCCATACTTCTTGCCGGGCCCGGATGGTGTTGGGTGTTGCGGGGATCGACTCGGCACCGGTCGAGAGTTCCATTCCGACCGTCAGGTTGCTTTCGCGGTTGGAGAACAGGTTCACGCAGAATCGCTCGACGGGGTCTTCCAATCCCGCTGCGCGCACCTCGTAAACACCAATCTCGTCGGTTTTGGTGTATAGAAAACGGCCGTCGGCTCCACGTTCAATGGTCTGAGTCCGGCCCTTGGGATCAATGATCTGATAGTTTTGGAAGCGGTTCGATAGCATCAACGGGATCGGCATCCCTGGTTGCACCGTCGGTGCACCGGCTTCGGTGATCCCGCCTGCCAATTGCTCGACGGCCGAGAAGATAAAGACCGGGAACGATCGTTTGATTCCCCAGTCGCTGTTGATTTCAAAGCCTTCGTCGGTCTGTCGGATGATATCAAACCCCAGCACTGCGTCTTGATAGGGGCCTCGAGGCGCCACGGCAAATACTGGGCCTATGTCCGAGACCATCAAGATCGTTCCGGTTTGTGGGGGTTTGACGATCCGGCCCTCGACGATCCCGACGGACAACATTTCCAAGTACTGGCTGATCGGATGGCTGCGATTGACATCCATGATCATGATCGGTCCGGTCGGCTCGCCGAAGTTCCAGGTTGGCTCATCGGAGCTTTGCACGGCGGCTTGGGCATCCCCGTTGGATGATTCGCTGGAAGGTTCGTTGGATTTGGGTTGGATATCTTTAGGTGGAAGTCCCCCGATGAACAGCGTGCTAGCTGTTGGCATTTTTTCCGGAGAGCATGAGTCGTAGATGATCAAATCGTATTTGCCTTGGGTGGTGCTTGTCAGATACTCTGGGCTAGACATATAGCTGCGTGGTTCGACCTGGACATTGGCAAGCTGGGTGATGCGTTCAGTGCGAAGGGCTGTTTCGATCGCAGTGTTGCCGGCGGTGATCAGCAAGATGCTCACTTGGCGGTCTGGTCGAATGGCTGCGTAGGCGACGTTGTCCAGCGGAAGAGCGTCGGCGTGGTCAAGCTCGAGCTTGAGGCTACCGTTGTCGACACCTTCGAGGTCGAATTGGATCCCTGTTTCCTGGCCCGGTGCGAGTTCGACTCTCTGGGCATCGACCAGTGAGTTGTTCCAGTACAGCGACGCGGTGCACTGGATGGTTTCCGAGCCATGATGGATCATGCGAGCAAAGGCCGCAATGGATCCCTGTTTGGCTTTCGCAGAGTCGGTATCGGGGCGTTGGACGGCGAAGCTGAGGATACCTGCGTTTTGAGTATCGACATCTCCGATTGGAACGTATTCAATTTTGAGTTGTCCGAACTCTGCTTCGTTGAGTTCACCGACTGCGCCATCGCTGAAAAAATAGACCGTAGCTGGGACGGCTTCGGCGACTTGGATGTCGACGTTATCTTCGAAGCTCATTCGTCCGGGGTTTGCTAGACCGGCTGCGACACGAAAGGCCTCGCTGACATCGGTAAGTTGCGAGGTGGGTTCAATACGCTGCACAGCTTTTTCCAGCAGGCTGCGGTTATTGGTGAAGCCTTGCTCGACGCTGGCTCTATCCGAGGTTGCGATGACCATCGCCGAATCGTTGCTAGCTGCGTCCTTCATGAGCTTTAGCGCCTTGTCTCGGGCCAAAGCCAATCGACTGGGCTTGCTGTCGCTCGCCTGCATGCTGGCCGAATGGTCGATGATGTAGATGCGGCGTTCGCCGGCCCGATTCATTCCGCTCCAACCCGGCCGGATACAAGCCATGATCAAGAGCCCGACGAACAAGAGCTGCAGGTACAAAAGCAGATTCTTGCGCAGCTTTTGCCAGATACTATTGACGTGCAAGTCCTCGATCGCGCGTTTCCAAAGCATCGTGCTAGATACGACCGACTCCTGTCGCTTGAGCTTCAAAAAATACAAACTCAGGATCGCAGGAGGGATCGCAAGTAGCAAAAGCCATTGCCATGCAGAAAGCATATTGATCCAAGTCATGACAATGCTCCTTATCGCACCAAGCCGCGTGTACGAAGGTACTCATTCATTAGTGGGTCGATGTCTTGATCGCTGCGGACGGACACATAAGCGATCGAGCGACGATTGCAAAAACTCCGTGCCGAGTCGATGAAAGCATCGAGCGTCAGCTTGTATCGCTGCAAGAGAGATGCTGAAATCGAAACCTCACGCATGTCGGAGTCCTCGGCGTCCAAGAGCTTCAGGTCCCCGGTAAGCTTGGGCTCGAGTTCCTCGGGGCTAAGCACATGGATCAGGTAGATGTCCATCTCGCGAGCCACGAGCATCTTCAGAGCCGTTTCATATCCGGTCTTGTTCAACAGGTCGGTAATGAGAATCACGATTCCCTTGCCTGTGTTCTTTAAACAAAAGCGGCGAACCGATTCCTCCATCGTAGGCGCGGGGTTTTGGCAAGCAGCCCCTTGCCAGTGCCCGATGAGCCGATGCGAACCGGACCGACCTCGAACCACCATTGGCGATGCGGCTTTGCTAAAGGTCGAGACCGAGACGCGGTCCCCACGGCACAAACCGATGTAGCCCAAGGCCGCCGCTATCCGCTTGGCCGTCAAAAATTTGGTCGGTGCCCCAAAATCCATCGACAGCGAATCATCGACAAGCGTGTACACGTGCAAATCCTCCTCCTCGAGGAAGATCTTCAAATAGAGTCGATCAAGCCGAGCAAAAAGGTTCCAATCGATGAAGCGGAGGTCGTCGCCGGCGACGTAGTTTCGGAAGTCTGAAAATTCAACACTCTGACCCTTGCGTTTGGAACGCCGCTCGCCCTTCATCCGGCCCCGGAATATCTTGCGGCTTATGAGCTCCATCCGCTCAAGCTTGGCCATCATCTCGGCCGAAAGCAGCGTGTCGCTTGATGAGGCCAAGGCATTCGGTGAAGCGTTTTGGGCCATGGCACGGGGTTTTCCAATGGTGGTTGACGAAGTCGTTTACGGGGGGCGTTTGCGGGGGTTTGACCCCCAGTCAAGTATACCAGAAGCAACCTTCGATCAAAATTGTTTACCACCCTGCATTCCGGGGCGTTATAATCGATACTTCGGACTTCTGCGATTTTCCTCTTCATTTCTACTTCCTCTCCCCAATCCCTCCTGCCATGACAGCCTCTGTTTGGATCCCCCGCCGCGCGTTTCTCCAGAAATCAACCGCCGCAACTTGCGCGATTGCAGCCGCCCCAGGCTTGCTCAGGGCCTCGACGGCCGAGCAGGAACTTCACGTCGCTGTCGTCGGCGTCAACGGGATGGGATGGTCGGACCTATCCCAAGTCGGTAGTCACAAGAAGGTCAAGTTTGTCGGATTCTGCGACATCGATACCAATCGCTTCGACCAAGTCGACAAGAACTTTCCCGGCGTTAAGCACTTTGCCGACTATCGCCAGATGCTCAGCGAACTGGGGGATAAAGTCGACGCAGTGATCGTTTCAACCCCAGACCACATGCACGCACCTGCAGCCATGATGGCCATGGGGATGGGCAAACACATCTATTGCCAAAAACCACTGACGCACACGGTATGGGAATCTCGCCAAATGCGACTTCTCGCCGAAAAGAAAAACCTTACGACTCAGATGGGAAACCAAATCCACTCGGCCAAAGAGTACAGACTCGGGGTCAGACTCATCCACGACGGAGCGATCGGAAAGGTCAAAGAAGTCCACTCGTGGGTGGGAGTCCAAGGCCGACAGTATTGCAATCGTACCGACCGGCCCGAGTCGGCAAGCGTGCCGAGCAACATCCAGTGGGATCTATGGCTCGGTGCTGCCCCAGAACGGCCTTTTGCTCCCGAGGTCTACCATCCGTTCAAATGGCGAGACTGGCAAGACTTCGGCTCGGGTGCCATGGGAGACTTTGGTTGCCATATCCTCGACCCTGTTTTCGGCGCACTGCTGCTGACAGCACCTAAAAGTATCGTTGCGGACAATGCAGGCACCAGCAAAGAGGTTTGGCCAGGACCCGAAACCATCACCTATGTCTTCCCAGGTACCAAATACACCGCGGGCTCCGAGATCCAAATCGTCTGGCGCGATGGCGGACTCAAACCACCTCGGCAACTCGGACAACTTCCTGAGGGAGTCGAACTCCCAGCGGGCGGCTCACTGTTCATTGGGGAGGTCGGTACGATGGTCCTGCCCCATGTCGGTATGCCGACGCTCTACGAAGCGAACAAACCCAAAACGCTGAGCATTCCCGACATCAATGGCACCAACCACTGGCACGATTGGGTCGATGCGGTCATCGCCGGCAAGAAAACCACCGACGGATTTGAGTACGCAGGCCCGCTGAGCGAAACAGTTCAGCTCGGAAACATCGCAGCCCGGCTCCCCGGAAAAGTCCTCCAATGGGATGCGGCCAATCTCAAGATTGCTGGAGACCCGCAAGCCCCGGCATTGCTTACCAAAACCTACCGCAAGGGGTTCGAAGTCCCAGCCGTAAGCTAATGGGCCTCTTAGCCGCACTCCAACGAAGGGTTTTCCTCATGGATTCCCACGCCCCATTCCGAATACCAACTAGCCAAGTACCCAAGTAGCCGAGGATTCGGGAATTTGGGGCAACCTGCCCCAATCGACAACTCCCGCAAGATACACACTGTGATCAATTCGATAACACCCGCTTGGCACCTCAAATCAGCAGAACTTGCGAAATTCCCGATATTTACAGGGAAATCATGTCCGGCAAACCGTAAGGAACGCTCGGAACGGATTTTGCTCTGTCAACTATTGCTTTTCCGAGGCGGAAACCTTCCGCCAAAAACTGAACATCCTCTCGTCTACTATCCACTGGCTGCATGGAATCTGGAGCAGCATGGCGACCGCGGAACGGTCGTGGAAGTTTCGAGGGATGCCAATGCAGGTCGGAAAGGCTACTTTTCTAGCAGCAGCGACGGTCAGAGGAAACTATGAAGATACTTAAGGTGAACAAGCTTCGAGGCCCAAATATTTGGGCGAATTATCCGGTTCTCGAAGCCTGGATTGACCTCGAGGAAATGAAGGACACCTCGTCGGAGATGATCCCTGGTTTTAACGAGCGGCTCATGGGTTGGCTGCCGACGATGGTCGAGCACCGCTGCAGCATTGGCGAACGAGGAGGGTTTTTTATCCGCTTGCGTCGCGGTACCTACATGGCCCACATCCTCGAACACGTTACGCTGGAACTTCAGTCTCTTGCAGGGACCCCGGTAGGATTTGGCCGAGCCAGAGAGACCAACACCGACGGCATCTATAAAGTCGCCATCGCTTACAAAGAAGAGAGACTGGCATTGGCATGTTTGGACAAAGCCTTTGAGCTGATTCAGGCTGCAATCCACGACACGCCCTTTGACGTGACCAAGGTTGTCGCAGAGCTCAAAGAATATGCTTACGATGTTTGCTTGGGACCCAGCACCCGATCGATTGTCGATGCGGCCAAGTCCAAAAGCATTCCATGGCGCAGGCTCAACGAGGGAAGCCTCGTGCAGCTCGGCTACGGCGTCCATCAGCGGCGTATCTGCACCGCAGAGACCGACTCGACCAGCGCCATCGCCGAGTCCATTGCACAAGACAAAGAACTCACGCGAACCTTGCTGCGTTCGATCGGCATTCCCACGCCTGAGGGCCGTTCGGTCGAGAGCGCCGAGGACGCCTGGGAGGCAGCCGAGGACATCGGCTTGCCAGTGGTCGTCAAACCTCAGTACGGCAATCACGGACGCGGAGTTGCCACGAACCTCCAATCGCGCGAACAAGTCATGGCGGCTTACAGCGCCGCCCGCGAAGAAGGCCGTTCAATTGTGGTCGAACGACATGCCCCTGGTGACGATTACCGAATGCTCGTCGTTGGCGGCAAACTCGTCGCCGCCGCTCGTCGCGAACCTGCCCACGTGATCGGTGACGGTCAGTCGACGGTTCAAAAACTGATCGATAAGGTCAACGAAGATCCACGCCGTAGCGATGGACACTCAACTTCGCTGAGCTTGATCAAAATCGATGCCGTCGCACTAGGTGTTTTGCTCGATCAAGGCATGACGCCAGACACGATTCCTCCTGTTGGCAAGAAAGTGCTTATCCGTCGCAATGCGAACTTGAGCACCGGCGGAACGGCCAGCGATGTGACCGATCAACTTCACCCAGACGTCGCTAGGCATGCGATCGAGGCTGCACGCATCGTCGGCCTGGATATCGCAGGCGTCGACATTGTCGCCCAAGACATCTCGCAACCGCTTCAAGGTCAACGCGGTGTGATTGTCGAGGTCAACGCAGGACCGGGTCTGAGGATGCACATCGAACCCTCTTCGGGTTCCCCAAGACCTGTTGGTGACGCGATCATCGAGATGATGTTCCCCGCTGAAAACAACGGCCGAATTCCAATTATCAGCGTCACTGGAGTCAACGGAAAAACGACCACCACACGCCTGATCGCCCACATGGTCGCAAGCGCCGGCAAAAAGGTCGGGATGACCTGCACCGACGGTATCTACGTCGGGGGACGCCGGATCGACTCAGGCGATTGCAGCGGGCCACAAAGCGCACGATCCATCCTGATGAATCCCTTTGTCGAAGCAGCAGTGCTCGAGACCGCACGCGGCGGAATCCTACGCGAAGGCCTCGGATTTGATTTCTGCGATGTCGGTATCGTCACCAACGTCGGCGAAGGAGACCACCTGGGACTCTCCGATATCGAAACCATCGAACAACTCGCCAAAGTCAAGCGATGCGTCATCGAAGCTGTTCACAAGAATGGTTTTGGCGTCCTAAAAGCAAACGATCCGCTGACGGCGGAAATGGCTGAGAAGTGCAAAGGCCGCGTTATCTTCTTTGCGATCGATGAGAACGATCCGGTCCTAACCGACCATCGCATCAAAGGTCAACGCGTCGTCTTTGTTCGCAGCGGGATGATCATCATCGCCGAAGGGGCCGAAGAAACCGCGCTAACGACGCTCGACAAGATCCCGCTGACCCACCAAGGACGAATCCTATTCCAAGTCGAAAACGTCCTGGCTGGCGTTGCCGCTTGCTGGGGCGCCGGTATGTCGGTCTCTCAAATCGTCATCGGACTCGAATCCTTCAGCGCCCATATGGATAAAGTTCCAGGTCGATTCAATCTCTTGGAAGTCCACGGAGCGACCGTCGTTGCCGATTACGGTCACAACAGCTCAAGCCTCTTGGCGATCATCGAAGCCCTGGGGAATTTTCCCCATGGACACCGTACAGTCGTCTACTCGGCTGCCGGCGACCGCCGAGACATCGATATGATTCGTCAAGGCGAGATCCTGGCCGATCACTTCGATCGTATCATCCTCTACGAGGACCAATACCTACGCGGTCGAAAACCCGGCGAGATATCCGCAATTTTCAAACGCGGTATGGATTCAGGAAAACGAGTCAAAGAGGTCTACGACTTTATCGGTTGGGAAAAAGCCTTCGAGCACGCACTGACCTTGATCAAAGCCGGTGACTTGATGCTCCTTCAAGCGGACACCATCGATGATACCGTGCAGTACCTCCAGCGAGCTATGGAGCACAACCAACTCGGACGAGAAATCGATCTGACTTCAGCCCTCGAGACCAATCCCACCACTGGCAACTCTACCCATGAGTCCGCACCAGCGGTGCCAGTTGGCAATAAATCAACTGCCAATAAATAGGGTACCTACTGGCATGCGATCCCGTTAGGACTGCCCCTTAAGGCTGCCCCCTTAGGATTGCCTCGGCGTGCCCCAGGTTGTGTCGGCCACGCCAAGTTCAAAGTTCGCATAGCGAGCCATCACAAACAGCATATCGCTCAATCGATTCAGGAAGATCACGATGTGCGAGACATCGCTCACGCGACGGTCGTGCCCCAGACGCACGATCTCGCGCTCGACCCGACGGCAGATGGTACGAGCAAGATGCAGGTGAGCGGCTTGGGGACTACCCCCCGGTAGGATGAAGTTCCTCAGAGGCGGCAACGCCACCTCCATCGAATCGATCCAATCTTCAAGCTTTGCGACATGCGGATTGCTATCCCACTTCAATTTGTGCTGTTCGGGGTCAGGGCTAGCCAATTCGGCCCCGATCGAGAACAGTTGATGCTGGACAGCGTCGAGCATCTGATCGAGCTTGGGCGAAAGCCCCGTGCTGCGCGCTGTCCCGAGAATCGCATTGAGTTCATCGACCGAACCGTAGGCGCAAATCCGAGCGTCATCCTTTGAAACCCTCGGACCCCCAAAAAGTCCCGTCGTACCCGCATCCCCTGTCTTGGTGTAGATCTTCATCGGCGAAGCCTTCGTTTGGACGAGCGTTGAATCGGCAATCGAACTCATTAGCATCAGAACTCCACAGGCCAAGCGCCACAGAATCCATCGCTGGGGTATCATACTGGGCTGGCAATCAATGGGAAGTGCAAGCACCCGGTGCCTATGCATCGCCGACCAAGAGCCCAGTAGCAGGAGCCATAGCTTGGAAATGAGCGAAAAGCCGACCGTCTTTGCAGCCGGATATCTGATTTTCCGCAAGTCAGATCGTTTGGAGTTTTTGCTCATGAAGCACCCCGATCGCTGGGATTTGCCAAAAGGTCATCTCGACCCAGGCGAGTCTGCCTGCGATGCGGCCAAGAGAGAACTCACCGAGGAGACAGGCATTGCGATCGAGGCGGTTTGGACCGATCCGAGCTTTGAATTCACCAGTCTTTACTGGGTATCGAAGCGCAACGTCCCGCAGAAAGAATCGCTTAAGGAATTAACGATTTATTTAGGCCTGCTGGTGCGTCCGGTCCAGATCGCTTGTACCGAGCACCCCGAGTACCAATGGTGGGACTGGAACCCCCCACATCGAATCCAGCCAAGAGCGATCGATCCGCTCCTGGATGCGGTGGAAAATCACTTTCGCGACCAACCAGAAATTTACAAAAGGTTCTTGGAAAGGAACTTCTAAGCCGAACGAGGGCGATAGCGACCGGTCCCGAAAGTCCGAACTCGACGGGAAGCTTGGATAACCGCACGCTCCACTGCCTTGATTTTCCTGTAGACCATCGGCCGATTTTGGAACCGATCCAAGGAGCGACGGTACTTGAGGAAGAACATAAACGTTTCGGCAAAGTCCTCGCTCGCGTTGGTCGTCGCGTAGTCGGTAATGAACTCGCTTAAAAGGTGGCCATAAAAGAAGTTCAGTTGGCCTTTCGGACTGCGGCAGCGTTTTTTCCCAGCCAGATACTCGGGGTCTCGCTTCAGAGCCTTGCGCCACTGGCTGTAAGGAGTTGGGTTGCAATTGGTGTAGGCGGCTCCAAAGGCCCGAGAGAACCATTCACCGCGAAAAAACGAGGGATCGTGAAAGTACCATGCATGCGCGTACTCATGGCGAATCGTGTCGCATAGGGTCAGCCCCGGCTTTCGCGGCTGATGTGGCAGATCCCTAGGTAAATAAATCACCCCTGGACGGTAGCCCCACTTGGCGTAGTGGCCGACCTGTTCGAAAACATAGCCTCGTTCCCCCACACTTTTGGCCCCCGAGATGATCAACTCGACAACGTCCAGGTACAAGCCATCGGCCAGCAACCCGACTTGTGCGAGTTCGTGACGGACGTGGTTGTAAGCTCGATCGACGTTGGCCATGGTGGGATACGAAAAACGGGTCAGAACTCGCATCCCTGCGCTGAAATGTCTGCTTGCTAGTCTGCTTGGAGACCCAGGCCCAATCAACAACCAATCTCTAAAAATCAGTCTGATCCCCCTCGCAAGAGGGGTTTGGCACTGGAGCATTCACCCGGACGCCTCCTGCTTCCGGCGGGCTGATTATTCGGCGGTGGGTTCACCAAGGACCAGAGCCTAGAAAATCGAAAAACTCCGTAAACCTTTTCCTAGAAAGAGTTTGCGTGAAATAAAACAGACGAAAAACTCGGGGACAGACCCCGCGCCCTACCCTTAAAACTCGGGGACAGACCCCGCGCCCTACCCTTGACTCCATAAGTTTTTTTGTTTTTGCTTGTGCCCGCAGTGAATAAACCGATACAATCACCGGCGGAGGTTTTGAATTTACTCGATTCCCAACCACAGGACCTGTATACTACCAGGACCGCAGTTTTCTCTCCCGGCGGTCATTCCTAGCCACTTACTTCAGTGCAAGCCGAGCCGGTATTGAAAACCTACAACGCACCCAGACCCCAGATCACTTTCCCTGCCGTTGGGTTCGTGGCATCTTTGAAGAAATTTCGCTATCTGGCATGCTTGGCCGTCTTGGCTTGCTGCGAAACGTCCCTGGCCGACGCTTCGGACCCAAAGGAGCTGACCAAGGCCGCAAGTTGGAAGTGGTCCAGCGGACCGGTGTGGCTCGACCGGCTCCTGGCGTGGATCGACTCTAGCCCAGGGGGTGACTCGAAGGCTGTGGTCAAAGAGTCAGCCAATCGAATCGGTGGACTCCAGGGGAACGAGCTCCACGAGGGATTGCTCCAAGTCGCTTCCCAGATCGATCCTGCGATCGCTGAATTTCTTCGAGCCCTCGAACAACCTTGGGCTTCGGATTCCTACCAAAAGCTCGATGCGCAGATGAGTTCTTTGATCGCCAATGGGGCGATTCCCGGCTGGATCAAGCCTGATTTGCAACTGGCCTTCTGCCGTGCCTTGATCCAAAACCAATGGGTTGATGAAGCATGGGCTAGACTCCAAAGCTTGGAAATCGACAGCTTGAGCGATCCATCGAGCTGGCTTTTTTCCTCCGGAGTGTGCCAGCACTATCTTCTCCAAAAGCAGCCCTGCGTGGAGTCTCTCAAAAGACTCCTTGAGCGAGAGTCGGAGATTCCAACCCGCTATGCGATCACCGCTAGGTTGATGCTCAGCGATATCGAGCCGCTCAAGCAGGATTCGCTCGACGAAGTGGCTCGGATGATGAATGATGTCGAGAGGAGACTGACATTGGGTCGGAC
>CAILTZ010000736.1 GCA_903837255.1 uncultured Pirellula sp.
AGTAAGGAACTTGTTCGTCGCTGTAGACAGGAACTTGAACCGTGTAAGGAACTTGTTCTTGGGTCGTTACAGGAACCTTGACCATGTAAGTTTGAACTTCGTCAACGTACGAAGGAACTTGAACGGTGTAGGAAACTTCTTCGGTAACGGTCTTAGGAACTTGAACCGTGTAAGAAACGTCTTCGGTGACGGTCTTAGGAACTTGGACGGTGACGGTGTTGGTCACGTCGTCGTAAACGGTCTTCTTGACGGTGTAAGGAACTTGTTCGGTAACAGTTCGTGGAACTTGTACCGTGTAGCTTTCTTCCACTTGCTTGGTCACTGGAACTTGAACGGTGTAGTCAACTTTCTTGACTTCCGTCTTTGGGACTTGGACCGTGTAGGTCTCGGTCTTGGTCTCAGTTCGTGGAACGCGCTTGGTTACGTTGTAACGGCGTTCACGTTCTTCGGTGCTGTAGACGGTCTTGGAAACAGAGCGCTTCTCGGTGACTTGGGTCGGAACCATGACAGTTCGCTCGACGTAGGTGATTTGAGCGCCGCAACCTGCACCGGTTGCCATCGCTCCATCTGCACCAACAACACCGCCGCTAACAACACCGCCACTAGCACCCGAACCGCAACCTCCGCAACCGGAAGCAACTTGTTGGGCTGGGGCAGCGGAACTTCCGCAACCACAATCACCTGCATAACTCACGTTGGCCGAAATAGCTGCGGCCAATCCAAGGAGCAAACCTCGGCGAAACTTCATTGTAGTCTCCTCAAAGAAAAACGAATCAAACGGGCCACACGGCCAACTAGTACATTGCGGGCGCACACGGCGTGCAACCCATAACTCTCGATGCTAAAACAAGGCTGCCGACTGGGAAAAACCTACTGTGAAGAAATCACCTGGGAGAGGCCCGCCGACTTACCACTGCACGCCCAGAGTTTAGCTGTAAAAGTTTTCCTTGGAAGCAATCTTGACAAAAAACGTCAAACTTTTCGGAATCGCTAAAGTCAACCTGTCCGTCAAATCCTCACAACCGGAACTGGCATTCTTTTTCGTTGGTGAAACCTAGTTAAGGAAGTTAGCCAGAGGTCCCAAAGCGGACTTCGGAACCGTTGAGCTTTGCCGCTTGGGAATCGGTTTTTTGTGCGATGCGTCCAAGTAGCTTCTCGGGAGCGTAAAAGCAGGTTCCGTTCGTACTTAGATTAGATTTCCAAACGCGATTGAGTAAAACAACCTTATGCGGGATTAGCTAGCTAATTGCCTAGCTGTGAAGCTATTAGAAAAAAAGATGGTTGGGGCTTGGCGGTTTCATTTCGGCTGTCCTTTTCGCTAGCGGAAGTGTTAGCCTTAGGAAGTCCAATCGATGTCGGTATACTGTCTCGATCGGCGCGAAACTGCGATGAGCTTCGCCGGTCAACCGCAACCGACTTGGAAATCACAAGCTCCCTAGAGGAAACGAACCGAGGAATCGAACCAATGGAAAGCCCGATGGGAACACATTCTAAAGTTTTGGCTTGCCGATGGGCATTGCATCTTGCGAAGCTTGGGGCGACGCTCGGTACAGCATGGATCTTGCTAGGAGCGATGCCACTGGTGCGACTCGAAGCTCAAGAGGGGGCAAAAGCCAAGGAGACATCGACTCAGGAAAAGCCCAAGCAAGAGTCTGCGGCTACGCAGGCCGACCCTCGAGATCGCCGTACGCAGGCTTTCAAAGCCGAGCCTGCCAAGACAGAGCGGCAGTTAGCCGAGGAGCGCAAGGCCCGCGATGCGGCTCGTAAACGTGGCGAGATTACTTTCGATGACCTCAAGTTCGACATCCAAAAAGATGGTGCGTTCAAAAAAGAGATGATCACTAAAGAGATCGAGGAGCTGAACAAAAAGACGGTCAAGCTCCGGGGGTTCATCCTACCGACCTCGGTCTTTCAACAAGCGGGCATCAAACAATTCGTTCTTGTGCGAGACAATCAGGAATGCTGCTTTGGTCCCGGTGCCGCCCTTTACGATTGTGTGATCATCGAGATGCAGCCTGGCAAGACAGCCAGTTTCTCGACGCGTGTGGTCTCGGTCAAGGGCAAGCTTGAGATCGATTCAGAATCGTTTCGCTATCCTGATGGTGGCCACTACGCGATTTACAAGATGACGGCTGAGGAAGTCAAGTAACCCAGAAGAAATCAACAGATTCCAAGGAGAAGGCTCGATGCGTGTGCTTGAACGTCGGCGTTCGTTTCTAACCTCCATCTCGGTGCTTACGGCAATGGGTGTTGTTGGACCAGGCAATCTTCTCAGCAGCGGAGCGTTTGGTATTGAACCGATCCCGCGTCTCGTGCCCGGTCGTATGCAACTAAGCTTGGCTGCCTATTCGCTTCGCGATTTGCTCAAGGGCAACAAGGACGGTTGGGATCTGTTCAAGTTCGTCGATTACTGCCATGAACAAGGGATCCCGGGGGCTGAGTTGACCAGCTATTATTTTCCGGCCGATGTCAACGACGCTTATATTGTCGAGCTCAAGGAGCATTGTCGCCGGCGAGGCATCAGTGTTTCGGGCGGAGCGATCGCCAACGATTTTTGTCAGATGGACAACGACAAGCTCAAGCGGGACCTGGAGCATACCAAGCTCTGGATCGATCGCTACGCGTTGTTAGGTGCTGGAGCGATTCGTGTTTTTGCGGGGAGTCAGCCCAAGGATGATTCGTGGCCTGCAACTCGGGATCGTTGCATCGCAACCTTGCAGGAGGCTTGCAAGTACGCCCACACCCAAGGGATCTACCTGGCACTGGAAAACCATGGCGGAGTGACAGCCAAGTCCGAGGGATTGCTGGAGATCGTGCGAGGAGTTCAGGCTCCGAGCTTCGGGGTCAATTTCGATTCGGGGAACTTTCGCTCGACCGAGGACCCTTATGCGGAGCTTGCGAGCATTGCACCTTATGCGGTCAACGCGCAGATCAAGGTCGAGATGTTCCCTGGGGGCAAGCGAGAGCTGGCTGATTTGGGTCGCATCCTGCGAATTCTCAAGGATTCGAAATACAGTGGCTGGGTGGCTTTGGAGTACGAGGCCTCGGAACCGCCGCTCGAAGCGATCCCCAGGTGGCTAGCGGAGATAAAAAAATCGCTCGATGCTTTGACTTGAGGTTTTCCTGAACTAGCCTTGGCTGAAGCCCCCCCGTTTGGTGGGCCCTGCATTCTGCTTTGCAACTCCTAATGGAAGACCGTTACTGATGGCTAGCTCGCTGACCGACCGCTCCGCATGGGGCCCAGGGAACGAAAATGGCTTTCCCTCGATCGGGATCCTCGAGACCAACGGCTGGACCTCTGGCATGGTCGCTTGCGATGCCATGGCCAAATCGGCCAACGTGTCGGTGATCCAAGCCGAGTGGAACGACATGCTCGGTGCGGTGATCAAAATCAGCGGTTCGCCGAGTGATGTGCAGTCGGCGATCGAGGCCGGTACGCAAGCAGCCCATACGATGCAGCAGTATCGAGCAAGCCACTTCATCCACAGTCCTGATCGCGACGCGTTGCGAGCGATCATCAGTCCTTCGGAATTCAATGCTCTGATCGAGCAAGCCGTCGTTAAATTTCCCCTTTCGGAACAAGAAATTATGTCAAGCTCGAATGGTCAAGCGTTAGGCTTTATCGAAACCCAAGGCTTCACGGCCGTCTTTGAAGCGATCGACACTGCATGCAAAGCTGCGTCGGTGGATGTGATCGGCAAAGAGAAACTCGGAGGCGGTTATGTGACCGTCGTGATCCGTGGAGATGTCGCGGCTGTATCCGCAGCGATCGAGGCCGCAAAGCCTAAGGTCGAGGGGCTGGGCAAGCTGATCGCTTGCCACGTCATCGCTCGGCCTTCGACTGCCGCGCTTGGATTGCTACCTAAGTAGTCCGTTGCATCAGCATGCTGGTCAGCATGCTCACTGGGTCACGCCAAAGGGCATCGGTTTTCCGTCGATCGCTGAGATAAGATTCTCGGCGGCCATCGTGGCCATCTGATTTCGGGCGTCCTCGGTGGCCGACCCGATGTGCGGGAGAATCAAGCAGTTGTCCCGAAGCCGTAAAGGGTCATTCGGATCGATGGGCTCGGGCGTGGTGACATCCAACC
>CAILTZ010000737.1 GCA_903837255.1 uncultured Pirellula sp.
CCGAGCCGGAGCAGATCCTGCGCGAGCTGAGTTCGTGCGGGGTGAAATTTGCTAGAGAGTTCGACGGGCTTGGGTGTCAGTCCATACTTGACGCAGAACTTGCTGACCAAGGGCATGGTCTCCTTTTGGAATCGTTCGTCTCCGAACAGGCGGACCGCATCGGCCGGGTCACCGAAGAACTTCGTCTGCTTGACGATGGTTTTCATGTCTTCGAGTTCGAGTTTGGCGAAACGGGCTCCGATTCCAACGAGGGTTTGATCGGAGGTCTTCGGGTCGGCCATCCGCTGATTCATCAGGTAGAACGTTTCAACCACGGCCTTGGCAAAGGCTTCCCCGCCGGGCTTGGAAAGGGAATCCTTGCCCATGACGACCATGTCGATGATTTCTTCAGGGATCGATTCGGAGCTGAACAGGACTTTGGAGTCCGATCGGCTACGGATCGATTGCATCACAAAGGGATTCCAAACCATGATCGATTGGATGCCTTCGTTCTTGCCTTGGAACGCCAACGCCGCCTGCTCGGGATCCATTTGGGAGAACGGGTAGTCGGCAGGGTTCTTCCCGAGTTTTTCTAGGCAGCGTTCAAAGCAGTACTGCGAAACGCTCTTTTCGAGTCCCCGGGTCGGTTTGCCAGCGAGTTCCTCCAGCGTGTTGATCCCTGCGACGATGCAAGCGTCGGCACCGGCGCTGGTCGAGGTCGGCATGATCCCCACCGAGTTGCGAGACCCAGCGGCCCCGAGAATGTCGATGTTGGTGATGCATACCGCGTCGGCTTGGGAGTTTCCGTAGAGGGTGATGCAGCTGTCGTACGTCGCCAAAATCAACTTGATGTCGACGTTGTACTTTTTCTCGATCGAACCCATCTCTCCTTCCTTGCCATTGATGAGTCCGACTTCGTCGGCTACGCCGAAGATACTCCATGATGGGTACTCGCTCCAAGCCAGCGAAAAAGTCGCCGGCTTGCTTGTCGGACTTGCTCCCGAAGAGCCTTGCGCATTTCCGCCTGCTGTTGAACCTGCGGGACCGGCGGTGGGCTTGGAACCTCCGCAACCACTGATGGCCGCAACCGAGGTAACCGCACACAGCGATGCGAGCAACGCAGATCGCCAATGGGACTGGAAGAACATTTTCATGGCAAAGCTCCCTGGGAGTGGTAAGGCGTAACGGGGTTTAAACAGAGTTTATCGACGGAGTTGGCCAAGCGCGAGGAGATCGCGTGTCCAACGCTTGATTCGTGACTCTTGTCGTACTCGTGCTCGTGCTCGTGCTCGTGCTCGTGCTCGTACTCGTACTCGTACTCGCCCGCTAGCTCACAAACGTCGAACCGTTCATGGTCAAAGAATGGTTCTGTCATCTGGTTCCTTTCGAGTACGAGTACGAGTACCGTTTCACTGAGTACGAGTAGGAGGAAATCCGTTCCGGCGCGCGAGCGATTCCTTAGGCTTCAGGAATCTTGGTATCGCGAACCGGGGAATCGTTTGCCTTTTGATCTTTGTCTTTGGACAATCCGATCAAGGCATCGAATTCATCATCCGAAGCGGCTTGCTGGGCGTATTCCATGAATTCCGATTCGGCTCGCTTGGAATCCAATCCGGCAACTTCGCGGGAGACCCGAGCGCTGGCGGAGGCCTTTTGACGCAAATCTCTCAAGCGTTGCAGATCGGCAGCCGTTTTGTCGTTGGAGATCCCGTTGACCATGTCGGCGATCTGCTTTTCTTCTTTGGCAGAAAGGATCTCGGCAACTGCATCGTGCTTTTCTTCTTTGAGCTTATCAAGCTCTCGCATGAGACTCTGGATCTGGTTCTTGTGATTAGTGACATTGGTGGCCAGTTGCTTCATGTCTTCATCGAGTTCCGAAGCTCGCTGTTGCTTTTCGGCAAGTGTGCTCGAAAAGTCCTTGAAGGCCGCTTGGCACTTGGCGTACTCGGGATCGTTCTTGACCGCGTTGGCGTCGCCGTTGTATTTGTCGACGAGCTGCTTGGCCCGAGCCGCAGCACCGGACTTGAGCTTCTCGAGTTTTTGAATTTCTTCGGTCAGCTGCGTGAGCTTGGCCTTCTTGTTTTCCTCTTGAGCAATCATTGCGCCGACGGCGTCGACGTATTGATTGAGCCGCTTGCGTTTTTCCTCGACGATGCGATCGTAGTTGGCCGAGATCACCGTGGGATTGGTGCTCAGCGCATCGGCGGCTTCGTCTACCTTACCGGTGAACAAATACTTCACCGCGCGGAAAAGGCGGCTGAGTGCATTAAACATTTCGAGATTGCTCCTGATTCAAGAAGGATGAGTGGGGATCCGCAGACCTTGCAGATCATCAGTGTACTAACTTTGGCCAATTTCGCTTTGGCCGATCTAGCTTTCTGGGTTCAAATATCTTTCATAGTCGGGGCGGTTTTGCAAATCGCGCATCCGCTCCTCAGATCGCTGGGCCGCCTGGATAGATTCGGTCAGATCACGCTGGAGCGAGTCCATGTCTCTTTCGAGGTTTTTGTCGGCAAACTGACGAAACGCACTCAACGCGTCGCGCAAATGCTCGGCACTTTCGCTCGCTTCGCGTAAGCAATGCTCTCGCTGGGCCAAGACCCCCTGCTTTTCCGAACCGGTTAGTCTCTGCGCCAGCTGATACATTTTCAAGGATTGGTCGAGCTGTTCGGTGGCCGCCCAGAATAATTGGCGTGCTTGCTTGAGGATTTCCATACTTCGAAGCTGAATTCCAGGGGTTTGAGCAATCTTTTCCAGCTCCGATCGGTTCTCTCTCAATAAGATCAGGTATTGCTCGGTCCGGGGATCCTTGTCCGTCGCCAATCGCTTTTGAAGCTCGTTGAGGTGTGCTTCCTCCTTTTGGAGAGCTTCGGTGGCTAGATCCTGCATCGCCTTTTGGGAAAGGCCATCGAGCTGAAAGATAAATCGGGTGGCAAACCAACCGATGCCACCTAGGACCCCTGCCAAGCCAACGAGGTTGAGCATGTCGCTTCCTCCACCTGCCCAGGAAAACAGCCAAGCGCTCGCACCGCCGACGATGGGCAAAACCACCGAAGGGGCTACGAAAATCTCTCGAAGAATTCTTTTTCTAAGTTCTTCCACGGCGGAGTTGCTTTAGGTGGTTTTACTAGTAAGGGACTTGGCCGACGACGAATGTCACGCGGGTCTGACCGGTGATCCCTTCGGTGACCACTCGCATTCTTTGAGCCGAGGTACCTAGTCCGAGCAGATACTTCATTGCCGCATCCCCTCGCTGTGAAGCGAGCTTGATGTTGGCTTGCGTGTCTCCAGCTTGAGATGCGTTGCCTCGGATGATCAGGTAGTACTGTGGCCAGGCTTGGAGTTTTTGAGCCAGGTCGTCCAAGGTCCGTTTGCTGGCTTCGGTCAGGTTTGGGCTCCCGCGAACGAAGACCAGTTCTGGGACGCTCAAGGTGCCCACGGTGGTGAGTTTACCCCACTGCGCATCGGAGAGTGCCGAGAGTTTGGCTTCTTCCCGGATTGTTTCGTTGGCTAGCCCCGGGTGAAAATTCTTGTTGAGCAAACTTTCGATCGGGCGATCATAGAAGTACTTGGTGAATTGCTTGGAGCTATCCGGTTGGTCGATCGCACCGGCTTTGACAAGCACGCTTGATATTCGACTCAGGATGTCTTCGATGTGGACCAGTGCACCGGCACGTTTTCCAAAGTGGGCTAGGTTTTCCAGCGTGTTCTTCCACTGAATTCCTTGAACGAGCCGCTTGGCCTGAGCTTCGGTCAATTCTTGTTTGGTTTCTTTGGCGTCCTGAAGCAGTAGTTTGATCATCGCATCCTCTTCGCGGAATGCATGTAGGGCGGTGAAATAAGCTTCGAGAATGCTTTCGACGACCGGCCCGTTCTTCAGGAGGAAATCGCGGCTGACTACCAGCGTATCGACGATATAGCCGGTGAAGCGAGAGGAGTCGACCAGCACGTGGAGTTGGTCATTGGCCAGCATTTGGGAGACATACGGTTCCCAGGTCACGAAGACTTCGTCGGTCTGAGGGGTAGCCGCTTTGTACTTGGCCAAGATCGCCTCTGGGGACGCGACACTTTGGATGCTTGTGCTGCTGAGTTGATCCAGACCGAAGTCTTGCATGACCACGCGAGTGAGCGTTTCGCTTGGGGAGTCACCCACGAGGACAAAGCGGACATCCGACCGATTGAGTTTATCGACGTCGGGGAATTTGGATTTGTAAGCCAGCATGGCATCGGCCCCACGGGTTTCATCGATAATCCCTACGATGGTGCCTGCGGGGTATTCTTTGCCCGAGAATTGTTTCAAGAGAGCGTCGGCTGGGAAGGCGGCCAATTGCAGGGTGCCGCTTTCCAAGTCGGTGGCCCGTTTCGAGTAGTTGGCACCGTCGTCGATGTTCTTGATCCGGATCCCTCGATCGGCAAGCTGTTTGCGGAACTCTTCTGAGCGCAGGACAGCGTATCCGGAGAAGTTGTCCAGACCGAGGCTCAGTTCGTATCGATAACGGCTGGTGCCTGAGGTGGCGGCCAACGTCTGATCAGCCTGCTGCTTGGAGGCCTGCTGCTGCTCTTGGGTCTTTTTCGGAACGATGATCCATCGCCAGATGCCAGCGCCGAGGGCTAGCAGAACCAGCCAAGTCAGAGCGACCAGGACGATTTTGCCTTTGTAGGAGGATTCCGACACGATTTTTGTGTGTTGCTTTGAAAAGGCCTATGCGTTGGCCGTTGGACCAAAGCGGGGGTATAGGACAGATTGATATTGTAGGGAACCGGGGCGTCAACTGGAATGAGCCACCAAAGAGCTTGGCCAGTTTCCGTGCATAAAAAGGCGCTTCGGGGGGCTCGCCAAAGCGCAGAGCTCGCAAAGGGCAGCCAAGCCGGGACCGCTGATGGACCGCTGATGGACCGCTGATGGGCGCTAATGGACCGCTGATGAAAAAGTCGCTGGCTAGTGGATACCGGGTTCCAACGTTTTGAGGTCTGATACCTACACCAGTGCTCGTCTAAAAAAAGTTAGACCAAAAACGGGCGTAGATTTCGGTTAGTCTTAAAATTGGGAGCTATGGACGATTCCAAGCTACCAACGCCGCACAACAACTTTTTTCACTATGCGCTCTCGCATGTCGAGGCAGCTAGGGATTTGATCCAAACGCATCTGCCAGCCGATCTGGTTCAGCTCCTGGATCTTGAATCCCTTGAACTTCAGAAAGACTCCTTTGTCGATGAGGATCTGCGCCAGAGTTTCTCGGATTTGCTCTATTCGGTGCGGCTTGCCGGGGCAAATGGCGAGCCCATCGAAGGACAAGTCTATCTGCTCTTTGAGCACAAAAGTCAGTCGGATCCGATGACCTGTTTTCAGCTGCTGCGTTACATCGTTCGGATATGGGAGCAGCGACTGCGAAGCGGTCAGTCTTTGTGCCCTGTATTTCCGCTAGTGGTCTATCACGGCCAGGAATACCGGTTAGCTCCCAGGAGCCTCGATGAACTCATCGGCGGTCCTAGGGCGGCATTCGAGTACGGGGTTCGGATGTCTTATCCTGTGCTAGATATTGCCAGAGTCCCAGATGAATCGCTAGCGGGGAATCCTTTTTTGCAAAGTGTCCTTGGTCTGCTAAAATACAGTCGGCGCAGGGACTTTGAGGAAAAGCTTGAGTTCCTCCTGCAGTGTTTGCTCAAGAGCGGGACGATCGAGGTTCGACCCGAGCATGTGGAAGCGATTTTTGTTTACATTTCGAGCGCGAGTCCTTTGATACCCATAGAGAAGCTTACGATGACGATCGAAAAGTTATTCCACACCCAAGTCGAGCCCGGTTCGATCGCTGACCGATTTATCAAGCAAGGCCGTCAGGAGGGCGAAATCCACTTGATACAGACCTTACAGGAAATTTCAGGTTTGCCTATCAGTGATCCAGCGATGTTACAAGACCGGTCACTCGAACAGTTGCAAGCGATCACCGGCGAGCTTCGTAAGCAGATCCTCGCTCGCAATGAGTCTCTTTAGCCATCGGGTTCGTTAAGTAGTCCGATCAAGCGAGAGCGCAGAGGGATTTCTCGCCAAGGCCCAGCGCTCGCCAAGAGCAGCCAAGCCTGACCGCTGATAGACGCTAATGGACACTAAAATAAGAGCCGACAAGAACGGCAGCGATCGCAAGCCGCAGGGCTTGGGCTCTGATAAAACCCCGTTTCTCATGCTGCGACCGGTCGGGTCGATTAGAATCTATCCAATGACTCTTGATTCGCTCTCGAACTTACCTCTGTCGTATGCACAACTCGGATTTCATCCCCCTGCCTCGGCTCAAACCACGTGACCCAAGCGCCCACAAAGGGGACTTTGGCCACGCACTCTTGGTCGGCGGTGGACCGGGTATGTCGGGCGCCATCACCCTGAGCACTCTAGCCGCCCTGCGATGCGGTGCCGGTCTGACAACCGTCGCTGCTCGTTCCCATACCCGACAAATCGTTCAGTCGACCACCCCCTGCGCGATGACGATGTCGCTGGACGAACTACCCCAAGGCTACCTCGCCGAATCGGCTGCAAAACAGATTTTGAAAAAACACTCCGCCGGAACCGTCCTAGGACTCGGTCCTGGCTTGGGGCGTGAAGCAAGCCAAGACCGAATGGTCGTCGAACTATTTCAAAAATGGCCAGGCACCGCCGTGGTCGATGCCGATGCCCTCAACGCAATCTCCGATAGCCCTCCATGGTGGAGTTCGGTCCAAGGCCCCCGCATCCTAACCCCACATCCTGGCGAATGGGCCCGCCTCTCGAACATCCAACCCAACGAACCGGACAAACAACAACATGCCGCCATCGAACTTGCCAAACGCACCGGCATGGTGATCGTCCTGAAGTCGCACCAAACCCTGGTCACCAACGGCCTGAACACTTACCGAAACAACTCCGGAAACCCCAGCCTTGCCGTCGGCGGTAGCGGAGATGTCCTCACAGGAATGATCGCAGCGATGGTCTGCCAAGGCCTCGATGCATTCAACGCCGCTGTCCTGGCTGTGTATCTCCATGGACTTGCTGCCGACCTTGCTCACAAACAGCTTGGTACCCCGAGCACCCTGGGTACCGACCTGATCGATTTCCTTCCGGCTGCCTTCCGC
>CAILTZ010000738.1 GCA_903837255.1 uncultured Pirellula sp.
CAGAGCTATCCCCAACGATTGATACCACTTGGGACGAATCTCTGCGGGCAAAAGTTTATTGTTGATCCACAAGATCTGAAACGATGTTACGCCGATTGCTAAGTTGTTGAAGTTCGCGATGAATTCGGTCATCAACTTCGGCGCATTGCTAAACAAAAACGTACACAGGAAAGACCAACCGACATAACAGGCCAAAATGCTGTAATAAATCCATTTGACCTGGTCGCTCCGCCAGCTTCCCCGAACCCGCGGACTTGCACTCCATATCGCGTCGGTCCATCGCCTAGAAAAATCGTCCAGCACTGACATCTGACTCGGTAACATCACCATCATTCCCGTAAACAACGCGGCTATCCATAGCAGCTTCCCCAACACTGCCCCAAAGCCACTGTTGCGGATCCCATCGGCCGTCACGATTCCTTGGGCTACACTCATCTGATCACTAGTGATCGTCGAATAACTAGCAAACTGCATCGACAATAGTGCCGGCAGCGCCATCCCCACAAAGCACCCAGGCGCCCATACCAACACCTGATCGGTCAAAATGTATTTCCACCATCCCCGCCATCGACGCAAATTTTCCTCGTTGATCGAAAACACCTTGCCCACATGACTGAGCGTCACACTCCGACCACCTACCACACTCGGTATCGCCCCAACCTCAGAACCCATCCCCCAGCCCTTGTCCCGAACGAAATTCGAATACGTCGAATTGGCCAGTCCGCCTCCTCCGGCATAACCAGCAAAAGCCCCGATCGCAATCAAACTCGCAGTCGATACCAACGGAAACTCCCCGGTCTGCCACCAATAGATCATGACATTTTCCAACCGTTCCGTTCCATCCGGATTGGCAACCGGCACATTCCCAAACTGCACAAAACCACTGATAACGTTCCACCAATTCGATCCACTAACGCACGTGACCCCCAAGCCAAAACAAAACCCCAACACAATCGCGATCTTGGCCGTCATCACCCACTGCAAGATGTTGTAGATCTTTCCTCCCATGACCACCGGAAATGCGACCGCAAACAAACAGGCATAAGCCAGCGGTACGACCAACCATAAATCCTCCTTGGTTGGCGGCCTGTCGAGGACAAGCGAAGCGATCATCGCCGCCCCATGCGTCGATAACCCGGGCACCAACGCCGAGATGTTGAGCACCAACATCAAACCGACCCAAAACAGAGGACTCGGCTTGCATCTCATAAAACCAGTAAATACCGGCTCGCCGCAATAGAGCGCATATCGACCGCACTCCATGTTGTAGAAGACCTGCAAGAGGATCGCTACCGTCGCGATCCACATCAAACCCCCTCCATATTTGGCCGTCATGGTCGGCCCAAACAACCACTCGCCCCCACCGATCTGAATCCCCATCATCACGATCCCAGGCCCAATGAAACTGGCCCAGTTCCGCCACACAAGCGGCTTGGGCTCGGGCAGCTCACCCAGCGTCCACGGAGGTATCCCTCCACCGCCGTGTTCGGGTTCATTCTCAGTCATCGGTGTCGTTCCAATTTTAATGGGAGGATGTCAATACAGCACGATCGCCCGGCCAGGACCACCATGGCAGTCCTTGATCTTCAACGCCGCAAACAAAAAGTATCCACCTTGCTCGGGGATCGACCCTACGTTGCTCAAAAACTCGACTCCCACCATCTGCCGACTACCTAGCGCCCAATACGTCATCAAAGCTCGCTTGGGATCTGCACCTCCCAGATTGGGTGCATCGGTCGCGACGCAACGGATCCCCTTCTTGCTCAAATAATCGATCGCCTCCGGACCGGGTGCTGGCCAACCTTCGGTCTTGCGAGAATACGCGTCGGTCCAAAGTCCGCTCCCAAATTGGCCTTGAGCATCCGGTTGCATTTTGAGGTACCGATCGATCACCCCAGTATGAAACACGACGACCTCGCCGGCCTGCAGTGCACCGCTTTTCTTTTCGTATTGCTCTATCCACGACGCGGTGATCTCCGGCGATGCCGGCCAGAGTGACCGATCCATCGTTCCAATCAACGAGCGAACATCGAGCACCCGCACGTTGCCACAAGTCCATTCGATCGGCACACTCTCGGCCGTCAGATCGCTCGAACCCCGCTTGCCAAATTTCTTCTCGTACTCGTCAAGCCAAACGCGAACCTCAGGCGAATCCTTGGTAGCAGAGTCAGTCCCGCTCAGCGCATACGATGGTGGTACCAAATGCGTCCCTACCATCGAGTCCATCATGTGCCCATGATGGTGCATGTCCAAATACTCGCTGTAGAGGAAATCGATCTTGAGATACACCTGACGATGCTCACCAGTGTTGCGTCCAGGATCGCTCATGGGAAACTTGGGTGTGAGCGTCGGTGTAAGATCGATGGCCCGTTTCGACCTGCACGATTCAATGAGACGCTCGGGCAACTTGCCTCCAACGATCGAAAACGCTCGGCCTTCGCTATATGGGCCCGCATCATGCTTGGGTCCCAAAAAACAATAAAATGCACCGGTCGTCGGCAAGGCCCCAAAGCCCGTTGCTCCCTCGGTCCAGATCATCCCATGGCGCAAGCCCGCATAATGGGTCGGTTCCGCAAGGTCCGGCATCGGGCCCATGCTCGCAGAGTCGGTCCCCAGTGCCATGATTCCGCGCGCTGCGAGCCACTCCATCGTTTCGGGGTTCGGATCGGGATACCCCGGAGCCTTCTTGTCGACCACATCGTTGATGAAACGTGAACCCTCAGGAAACGGTCGATAGTATCGATCGGAATAATCGCTTCGAAACAACACCACATCCCCGAACTTGAGCTTGCGATGCTGCGCTTCAAAACGTTCGAGGTATTCGGGCGTCACCAACGGACTGACCCCCTTGGGAGCTTTGTCCAATAGATCCCGCGTGTCGACGACGCAGGCTTCGCCTCCGAATTGCCAAGCTTCGATCTTCTCGGTGGTGGCTAGCCCCAAGGGTCCAGACTTCTCACGCTTCAAATCAGGACGCGCGACGCTGTGGGGCGGGACGTCGAGCTGTGTGCCTGTGTTCCCATCCACATACAACGAATCGATGTTGTAAGGGCTCGCCGGTCCGACGATCGTTTGATGAATGATCTGAAACTTAGGGAACGGATGCGTGGGCCAATTGCAAGGATACTCCTTGGCAATCAAAAGCGAATGATCGATGAACTTCGGTGCATCTTGGGATAAAACACTCCGGGACAATAGCACCGCGCATGCCAGCGCGATCGCAGAAAGAGGTTTTTTCATAATCTCGGGGCTCCAAATCAAGAGGATAGATCCCCGTAGTTTACAACGATCCTGCGCTCCGGTGTTGCTCGGCTAGCCGCAATAGCCCAAGAAGCGTCTCCTCCCCAGATCGCTGCAAGACAGGCAGCTCAAAACGCTCCTCGATGAGCCTGACGAGCCGTGGAAATCGATTCGGCAACCCCCCCGATATCAAGACCGATGTCCATTGGCTTGCATCCCCAAACCGCTGGGCAGCTTGGGAATAACTCTTGGCCATCGCGTTGCAGGCGGCGAGCAAAACATGCCCCACCGACAGGTTCTCGGTGGTCATGTTGGCCAGGGATCCTGAGTTCCCAAAGGGACCCGCAAAATAAGCGATGTCGGCCAGCAAATCGGTCGATTCGATGCGGTCCATCCTGTCCGAGGCGATCTGCCAAGCTCGATCGAGCTGCTTGCCATCGTCATCCGATGGCTCCATGAATAGTTCCGTGAAGAGCCCCATCAAGGCATTGAGCGATCGTCCAGCGGGCAAGTGCGTGACGGTATTGAGCCAGCGATCGCCAAAGTAGGCTCGGGTTTGATAAGGCCCACTTTGAAAATGATCGGCCAGCACGCTGACTTGCGAGCCGGTCGAGACGTTGATCGATAGTTGCCCAAGCTCCAGCCCGGCGCCAAACAGGGCGCACTGCTGATCGCCATACGAGCCATGAACCTCAAAGACCCGCGAGCCGATTTTCCACTCAGCCACCGCGCGGGTGTCGCAGATGAGCTCAGGCCACCAAAGATCCCCTAAACCGATTCGCTCCATCGCCCTATAATGCCAGTCCCAATTGCTCAAGTCCATCAGACCGATCGCATGCGTGGCGTGCATCGTTCCGGGTTGTTTAGCAAGGTGGCTGATGCAATAGTCGGCGATCGACAGCGGAAGCACCCCATCGCTGAGCTTGCGGTGCTCCGAGAGCCAGTGCAAAAGCGCCGA
>CAILTZ010000739.1 GCA_903837255.1 uncultured Pirellula sp.
CCAGCGATGAGGAACTGCACTTGAACACCGCTGGAGCTGCGAAATTCTTTCAGCTCATCATCCCATTCAAAGGATGCTGCTATGAGCAATTCTTTGACTTTGGCCGAATCCGCAGCATTGATGATCCAATCGACATCGGTCGTGTTTCGTTGGTAACCATGAATGCACACCGCAACTTCGCCACAGATCGAATGGGCAATACCCTCGGCTTCGAAGATTTGATGGCAAAGCAGAGCGATATCCCACAGAGACTCGTTGCCAAGCATTTCATATATCCGTGCAGTTGAAATCATTCCAAGTCCTCAGCTTTTGGATGATTATAGTCTACAAGGAGACAGAGTTAGCCAACCGGCCTGTGTTAGCCAACCGGCCTGTGTTAGCCAACCGGCCTGTGTTAGCCAACCGGTCTGGGGGCCGGGGTGGCTAACTGCTCGTCGGCAGCCTGTAGCAAGAACTCGACCCGCTGGTCGAGGCTCGAGAGGGGTGGATAAAGGATCGGTGTTTCGGGTGTCGGTTGCGGCTGGCTCGGAAGCTTCCAGAGCACTCCGCACCCGTAACACTTCACCGAGTTGCATGGCTGCGAATCGGATGCCTGTGGCGATTGGCAACGTGGATGGGAGGCGATAAACATGGCCCGCGAACAGTTCGGACAAGCCCCAGCGAAACGTATCGATTGCCCCATAAAATCAGGTCCTTCGGATTTTTCGCGTGTGGTGAGAAAGTAACTTTGCAAATCCAACGGCGTTGGCAAAACCCATAGGTTTTGGAAGCCCCGTCTAGACCGCTGCTGGTATTTTCGGAATTAAAGCAACCTTTGTCAAGCTTTAAAGCGACTTTAAATCCCATTAAGATTTCCGCCTTCTTTTTTCTAGCCGTGACCAAAGGTGTCACTCGCAGCAGGTCTACTAGGGAAATCCCCAGCGGAAATTCACAGCGGAAATTGATGGACGAGACCGCGCTAGAATGCTAGCATTCCAGATCGGTGGCACGACTCACACAGGCTGCATCAAATGATCGATACGGATTTGCTAAGCAGAAAAGGGTTGGTCAAGGAACTGGCCCAAGGGATCCGTTCGATGGAGACGGCCCATCGCCCCCAAGGGCTCTTGGTTTCGAGTGGCTCGGAGCAGATGGACCGTTGCTTGCCCTCCGGCGGATACGCCGCCGGAAGTCTTCTGGAGCTGACCTGCAATCCCCGGCAGCGAACCTCGGGCTGGGGTGGCTTAAGCTTGGCACTCAAAATGGCTAGGCCTTGGTTAAACGACGGCAAATACCTCGTCATGGTCGATTCGTACCGTCGGCTCTGCGCTCCGAGCCTGGTCGCAATGAAGATCCCCCTTGAACGCCTGATTGTGATCCGAACCGATAACGCTTCGGATTGGGTTTGGGGGCTCGACCAAGCCTTGCGCAGCCCTGCGGTCGGGGCGCTGATCAGCCCGGTTACCGAACTCGACGACCGCAGCGCGAGGCGTTTGCAGCTGGCAGTCGAGCAGGGTGGTGGACTAGGTATATTTCTCAGAGACCAGGTATCAGCCAAACGCAACCCAAGCTGGGCGGAGGTTCAGTGGCAAGTTCAATCCGTATCGAATCCATCGAGCTCAGCAAGCAGTCCTTACGCATCGCCATTGAAAAAACCTTCGGTGATGATGGAGCGTTGGTTCGACTTGGAACTGCTTCGAGCACCCGGCCGCCAAAGCTCCCGGCGAGTTCGTTTGGGAATCGATGCACAAGGAGAGTGGATAGAGTGCGATGAACGGAAATCCCCGCAGAGTGCTCAGCATTTGGCTTCCCAATTGGCCATCGCAGCGCCTGGCCGCCGAGACCTGGCGGCTGGTTGACTCTCGAGCATTACAGCCCGCTCCCGCCACGGTTTTGCTGTGCCAGGACCCACGTCGCGGCCGATTGGTCTCGGCCGCCAATGCCACTGCACGCTTTGCCGGTGTTCTGCCAGGCATGACGGCAACCCAAGCCAAATCGGTGGCCGAGAGCACGCAGCAATCGAATTGGAGCTGGGTCGAGCACGATCCTCAAGAGGACCTCGAAGAGATCTTCTCGCTGGCCGAACAGTTGATGCAGTTCAGCCCCTTAGTGGGCGTCGAGTCGATCGAAAAAAACCTTTGGGCTGGCCGATCGATCTTGCAGCCCCAATCGATCACGATGGACATCACCGGACTAGAAAGCTGGTATGGAGGCGAACTGGCCATGGCCATAGAGGTCCAGCGCTGGCTGACACGCGAGGGCCGCTTTGCATGCATCGGTATCGCCGATAGTGTCGGACAAGCTTGGGCGGTTTCCAATTATTCCTTTCGCAAACAGGTCAGCGAGGCGATGTTCAAGATCGAGCGAGCGGAATCGTCGCTTGCGGATTCCCTTAACGAGTGCAACCGGACTGGAATCATCGAGCGGAATGCATCGCGCAAGCGTTTCTCGGAGCTTCCTATCGAGTCGCTCAGGCTCGACATTGAAACGGTTGCCAAATTGCACCGATTGGGGATTCGCACGATCGAATCCCTGCAAGCTTTGCCCAGGCAATCGTTGACCTCCAGGTTCACTAGCCGATTGCTCGATCGCCTCGATCAGTGCTTGGACGCTCGCCCCGAGCCGATCTCGATCCGAAGCACGGGAGAATCTTTGGAAGTTTGCATCGATTTCGAGCACCCTATCTTTCTGCTTGAAGAGCTTCAGGAAGTTCTCCGGGAGAGCATCGCTCAACTTTGTCGCAAGCTCGAATCGATCGGCCATGGCACATGGCGATTGGTGGTCCGGCTAGGACTGGAAATTAGCACCATGCAAGTCCAAGAGGGCTCGCCCAGGGCGGTCCCGAGCCATGTGATTCAATTGGGGCTGTTTCAATCCAGCGACGATCCAACACACCTGCTGTGGCTCATCCAAGGTTGCTTGGAACGCAACCCACCTCAATTGAGCAAGAACCTAGGGATCAAGCACATTTTGGTGCAGGCTCCGTGGACCTCTGCGATCCGATGGAAACAGAACGCGCTGTTCGACAGCCAAACACTTCGCTATCGAGACGAAGCGGCCAAGCTCATCGATGGACTCGCAGCGCGCTTGGGGAGAAACCAAGTTGTAGGATTATCGCTGATTCAGGATCCGATCCCGGAACGGCAAACCAAAACCAAACCCCTCACGGGACTTCGCAATGATGGCACCGAGCAATCCACCGAGCGGAAACTGCGCAAGCGGCCCATCGAGGATTTTCATAAGTCTCGATCCGTGGTGCCTCTGAGCGATGGGAGTTGGACTCGGCCCACGCAACTGCTCATCGCACCGCTTAAGCTCGAGGTTCAATGCGACTCGTCCGAGATTCCGACACGGATCCGATTGATCGGTGAATCGAGCAAGGGTGCATCCGCATCGAGCGATTTCCAGCGCATGGTCGAGGCGATTGGACCAGAGAGGATCGAAAGCAACTGGTGGTCCGGCCCGACTATCAGACGTAGCTACTATCGTATCGCGCTGGACTCGGGTATCTGGTGGTGGATCTTTCAAGACCTATCGAACAAGCAGTGGTATCTGCACGGCCTGTTCCATTGAGGTCCACTAAGCGAAATCCAGGGGGGATCGCCATACATCGCGGAGAACTTTCCATGGTAGATCGACAAGCGTCTGGCCATCGGAGGAGATTTTCACAGCGGGTCCATGGGTGACCAATCCAATGCGTTGAATAGGAAGTTCGCTCATGAGGCTCTCAAACGCCTTGGACTGCGACTCGGGGACCTCGACCAGCAGACGGCTATTGGACTCCGAGAACAGAGCGACGCTCGCGTCGACGAAATTCGATGCGCGGTACGAGGACAGGTCGACGTCCAGACCAAGCTCTCCGGCGAAGGCCATTTCGCATAGAGCCACTGCCAGTCCACCTTCGCTCAGATCGTGGCAGGAGACCACTGTCTTGTTGAGCATGGCTTGGTGAAGTCGTTCGTAGCATCGCATCGCAAGGGGTGCATCGACCTTGGGAACAGCACCACCGAGTTTGCCTGAGAGCAAGGCTGCATGGGAACCTCCCAATTCATTGCGAGTTACGCCCACAAGGTACATCGCGTTACCGGCTTTTTTCAGGTCCATCGTGATGGCTTGGGCCGCGTCGTCGATCTGCCCCATAGCGCTGATGAGCAGCGAGCAAGGGATCGCGATCGATTGCTTTTGTCCTTGGGGATCCACCCAAGTGAACTCGTTATTGAGGCTGTCTTTGCCGCTGATAAAGGGAGTTTTCCAGGCCACAGCAAGGTCATGGCAAGCGATCGCGGCTCGGACTAGCGAGCCGAGTGTCTCGGGTCGATCGGTATTTCCCCAGCAAAAATTATCGAGGATGGCGATACGGTCTGGCCGAGCTCCGACGCAGATGGCGTTCCGGACTGCTTCGTCGATCGCGCTGGTGGCCATGTGGTACGGATCGATGTCACCAAAGCGTGGGTTCATTCCGCAGGAGAGGACCACCGCTCGTTTGGAGTGAAGCTTGGGGCGCACCACGGCTGCATCGCTAGGGCCCATGCACGCGGGTCCTACCAACGGCTTGACGACGCTACCTCCTTGCACCTCGTGATCGTACTGTCGGATGATCCAGTGCTTGCTGGCCACCGTGGGATGCCCCAGGATCTGCTTGAGAAGGTTCTCGGTTGCAGAGCGATCCATGGGCCCGAGATCGCAGGCCGTTTCCTGCTTGGGTTGATAGACGGCTTGACGGACCACCGGAGGCCTACCTCCGTGCAGGAACTCCATCGACAGCGAACCGACCTGGGTGTCTTGATACATCAATCGCAACGTACCGGTCGGTACGAACTTGCCGATGACAGCAAGTTCCACGTCTTCCTTCTTGCACAGTTGCGAGAGCCGTTCGAGATGGACAGGGGGGACGGCCAAGACCATGCGCTCTTGGGCTTCGCTGATCCAGATCTCGGTGTAGCTGAGCCCCTGGTACTTGAGCGGGGCTCGATCGAGCCAGACCTCGGCACCGAGTTCTTCTCCCATTTCGCCGACGGCGCTGCTAAAGCCTCCGGCGCCGCAGTCGGTCACCGAGTTGTAAAGGCCTTCGTCGCGGGCTTGGAGAATCACCTCCAGGACCATCTTCTCGGTGATCGCATTGCCGATTTGAACCGAGCCGCCTGAGATCGATTCGCTTTCGCTGGTGAGTTCCACCGAGCTGAAGGTCGCTCCGTGGATCCCGTCGCGACCGGTGCGTCCTCCGAGGGCGACGATCCAATCCCCGACTTGCGGTTTCTTCTCGACTTTATCGACCGGCAGCAACCCCGCATTGCCGCAGTAGACCAATGGGTTCCCAAGATAGCGATCATCGAAATAGACCGCTCCGTTGACGGTGGGGATTCCCATGCGATTTCCGTAATCGCGAACGCCTGCGACGACTCCGTTGATAACGCGACGTGGATGCAAGACGCCTGGAGGGAGTTGTTCCGGAGGGTAATTCGGTGAAGCAAAGCAGAACACATCGGTGCTGCAAATCGGTTTGGCGCCCAAGCCGGTTCCGAGCGGGTCTCGGATCACACCACCGAGGCCTGTATTGGCGCCTCCATAGGGTTCGATGGCTGATGGATGGTTGTGGGTCTCGACCTTGAAGACGATGTGATCTTCGGCATCGAATTCAACGACACCTGCGTTGTCTTTAAAGACGCTCACGCACCAATCGCTCGGTCCGAGCATCTCTCGGATCTTTTTGGTCGCGGCGAAGATCGTCTCTTTGAGCATGCTCGAGAACTGTCGCGTTCCGTTTTCGTCTTGGTACTGAATTCTGCCACCCAACGTTTTATGGCTGCAGTGTTCGCTCCAAGTTTGAGCGATCGTTTCGAGCTCGATGTCGGTAGGTTCTCGGCCCAAGCCTCGATAGTAGTTTTGGATCGTCTGCATTTCCGGCAATGAAAAATAGAGTTGGCCGGATTTGCTCAGCTCCATGAGCTCTTTGTCATTGAGCCGATCGATCGGAACCTTGGAAAGCTCTAGCGAGTAAGGAGCCCCCAAAGAGAGCTTGTCCATTTTCAGAGGAC
>CAILTZ010000740.1 GCA_903837255.1 uncultured Pirellula sp.
CCACCTGCTGACCCAACAAGCCTTCAATCTCTACAAACAACGCCTTGCTCCCGACGGAATCCTGGCGCTGAACATCACCAACCGAAACCTAGACCTTGCCCCAGTCCTTTTTGCAACAGCCAAACAAGCCGAACTTAAGCCGCTGCTGGTCGAATCCAAACTCTCCCCCTACGAACCTCAGTCCAGACGCGTCCGTTGGTTGCTGCTCCTCCCGCCAAACACCCCCCTTCCAGCTTGGCCCGGTGCACGCGAGAAACTCGCTCCCTCGCAATACAATGCAGATCTAAGCACTGCGGGTGATTCCGCCACACAAGTCAACAGCAGCGGCTGGACCGACCAGTTCGCAAGCCCCCTGCACGCGCTGCGGTGGTAGTCGATAGGCTATTTCAGTCTATTTCGCTAGCACAGGCTTGTTGTGCTCGACGACAAACTCTGCACGAGTTTGGAGTGGAGCACCCGGACGATCGACAAACGGAACCGTTCGATAATAGGTCCGCCACTGGTCCTTGGTCACACTACAAGACACATACCCGCGCTCGGCATTGTGGAACTTGACAAACGGGTTTTCTCGAAACAACTCCGCCTCTTGTTTGCTCTTGTCGTAACCATTGCCTCCAGACGAAATACTCGTCCCGACAAACTCCACAGCCACCGAACCTTGCTCCGGCTTGTCAAAATCGATATAAAGTTCGTTGGCCCAGTTGCTGTGAATGTCCCCTGTCAACACAACCGTGTTTGCTGTCTCCATCCGCTTGATCTCGTTGAGCAGTCGCTTCCTCGGTGCATCGTACCCAGCCCACTGGTCCATGCTGTAAACCTTGGAATCCCCAGCCACTCGCCCCACTCGGCCTACCATGATCTGTTGCCCCAATACATTCCATCGTGCGTCGGAGTCCTGCAAGTGTGCAAACAACCAAGCCTCCTGTGCAGAGCCCAAGAGCGTCGACTTTGGATGAAATACCGCCCCCTCTAACTTCTTGGAGCCATCCCCATTGGGCTGGTCGGATCGGTACTGTCGCGTGTCGAGCATCGCGAAACTCGCCAAGCTGCCAAACGAAATATCTCGGTACAACTTCATGTCCGCACCCGCAGGCATAGAGCTTGCCCTCAATGGCTGGTTCTCATAATAAGCCTGATAAGCACTCGCGCGCCGGATCGCAAAATCGCGAGGATCGACCCACAACTCCTCCGAGATCAAGCCTGCACAATTGTTGTCAAACTCATGATCATCCCACACCACCAACCACGGCGCATGGGCATGCGCAGCCTTGAGATGCTCATCGGATTTGTACAAACCATAACGATTCCGATAATCGTTCAAACTGACGATCTCAGTGCTGTTGTGCCTTCGCAATGCACTCCGGCCCGGACCTCCCTCGTAAATGTAATCCCCCAAATGCAAGATCAAATCGAACTCCTCGGCCACCATGTGCTCATAAGCCGTGTACAAACCCGATTCGTAGTGCTGGCATGAAGCAAATGCAAACCTCAACTGATCGACCATCTGCTCAGCGCTCGGGACCGTACGCGTCCGTCCAACCGGACTGACCGCATCGCCACTTTGAAACCGATACCAATACCATCGATTCGGCTCCAATCCATGCACCTCGACATGCACCGAATGACCCAACGCCTCAGTCGCAATCACTCGGCCACTCTTGAGGATCGACTTCATCGATGGATCGTCGGATAGCTCCCAAACCACTTCGATGGACTCCTGCTCATTGGCTCCAACCTGCACAGGATCGACCGCCAAACGGGTCCAGAGGACCATGCCTGTGCTTGTGGGATCTCCCGAGGCCACCCCCAACGTGAATGGATCGCTCGCCCACGATACCCGCGTACTCAGAGTCCCAGGTGCTATCTGGGCAGCCAGCGGCAAAATGGCCAAACTCGCACCGGACATCAAAAACTCTCTCCGGTTGGAAACAAATCTTTCCGCCAAGCGCCATTCGTTTCGGGTCCCATCAATTCCTGATCGCATGCTAAAATCCTCAAAGTAGGGCAGGGGAGTTGGGCTGTCGTGTAGTCCCGAGTTATACCTCAGCTATTCGAGTTTTTCGAGAATCGGAAAATGAATCCATGGTGAATTATTCCTACCCAGACCTAGCCAAGATGATCGACCACTCCCTGCTGGTCCCTACCATGACCATCCGTGAGCTCGAACAAGGAATCGATCTTGCTATCGCCTACGATGTCGCTAGCGTCTGCATCATGCCCTACTACCTGAAACGCTGCTCGGAAAGGCTGGCTGGAACTAGCGTCCAATCCTCGACCACCATTGGCTTCCCCCACGGCGGCCACCGCGCCTCGATCAAAA
>CAILTZ010000741.1 GCA_903837255.1 uncultured Pirellula sp.
GCCCCTTCTCCCCCAGCCAAAGCCCTGGGGGCGAAGGGGGGCCAAGCGGTTATGAATAGTTCTATATTCGCGAATATTAGTGTGCATTGGAAAAAACGCGGGGACTGAACCCGGGTTTTTTCCAATGCAACCTGGCGACGGGAGCATTGGCACAGTGTTGACTGTGTTGACAGGATTGACTGTGTTGACGGCGAAAACCAATCTCGTCAATCAGTCAGCTCTGTCCGCTGTCAATCCAGTCAACACAGTCAATCCTGTCAATACTGTCCAAAACCCATCACCCCGCCGCAGGCGGCCGGCGCTTTTGTACACTCACTGCCGCTTTGAAAAAACCCGGGGACGGTCCCCCAATTTTTTCGTCTTTTAAACGAATTTGCCCCTGTTCAAAAGACCTTTGCTACTTGATCGGTACCTTCCCAGCGTTTCTATCACGAGCAGGGTTTAGGGAAACAGCCAAACAGCCTTACGCGCGGTCGGCCCCCTCATCCCCCCCGCCCCTTCTCCCCCAGCCAATGGCCCTGGGGGCGAAGGGGGGCCAAGCGGTTATGAATAGTTCTATATTCGCGAATATTAGTGTGGATTAGGGGTTGGTAGGAGCCGCCACTGGGCACTTGCCACTCGCCACTCGCTGATCGCTTCGTAGTTCAAAAACGGCTATTGATCAGCGGTTATCCGTGTTCATCAGCGGTCTGGGCTGTATGAGTCTCCAAAAAATCTACAATTCGCAAGCTCGTATGGTTGCGGTTACAAATGCGTCGACCTCGGCCTCGGTGTTGTAGAAATAGAACGAAGCCCGAGCGCTGACCCCAATTCCAAACCGCTCGTGCAGTGGCATCGCGCAGTGATGCCCAACCCGAATCGCTACGGCCGATGCGTTTAAGTACTGGCCGATCTGGTCGGAATGGATCCCAGGGACCACAAACGAAACGATCCCAGTCTTGCTCTCGATCGATGGGCCTAAGACACGCAGGCCTCGTATGGATGACAGGCCTTCGATGGCTCGTTTGGCCAAACGTCGCTCGTGCTGCAAGATCGCCTCGCTCCCGACCCGCATCAAATACTCTAGCGCAGGTTTCATCGCTATGGCCTCGACGATCGGTCCGGTTCCAGCTTCGAATCGATGTGGCAAATCGGCCGGCACAAACCCAGCCTTGGTCACCGACTTGATCATGTTGCCGCCACCCAAAAACGGTGGCATGGACTCCAGGATCTCTTGCTTTCCGTAGAGCACCCCGATACCGGTCGGACCGAGCATTTTGTGACCGCTAAAGACCACCCAATCGGCGTCCCATTCGGCTGGTGAAACTTTGCCGTGCGGAACGCTTTGAGCCGCATCGACTAGCACCTTGGCCCCTACCCTATGCGCCGCATCGACGATGCTTCGCACTGGATTGATTGTCCCGAGCACGTTCGATACGGCCGTGAGTGCAACGAGCTTGGTCCGCGAACTGAGGATGCTACCCAGGCTTTCGATGTCCAAATGGAAATCGTCTCGGACACCTAACCATCGGATCTGGGCACCGGTTCGCTGGGCAAGCTGTTGCCAAGGGACGATGTTCGAATGATGCTCCATCTCGGTCAAGACGATCTCGTCGCCGGGCTTCAAGTGCGTATCGCCCCAGCTGCGAGCTACCAAATTGATCGAGGCGGTGGTCCCAGGGGTGAAGATGATTTGGGATGATGAGTCGGCATGCAGCCAAGAGCAAAGTGCCTCGCGGGCCTCTTCCATCGCCGCGGTGGTCTGTGCCGCTAGCTGATGGCCACTTCGGTGAACATTCGCATAATGGGTCCGATAGACGCGGTTCATGCAATCGATGACCGAACTGGGGCGTTGCGAGGAGGCCGCATTGTCCAGATACGCCCAAGGTTTCCCGCAGGGGAGCTTTTCGGAAAGGATTGGGAAATCGTCTCGGCACGAATCGATCGGGATCGCCGGAAGCGTGACTCGATAGCCCGTCAACTGCTTCGGGCTGGTCACCTCGGGAGCATTCGCAAGCGACGCTCCTCTGGCGATCGCCTGAATACGCTGGACCATCGAGTGGAGTCCGTTGCTCCGCATCGGGGTCAAGAACGACGTGAGCTTGAGCTCATCAAAAAACTCATTGACTCTGAACGCAAGAATGTCGTCGGCCTTGTGGCCTGAATAAGCCGCTAGCAGGATCGCGACCAGGCCTCGAACCATCGGTGCATCGCTCGACCCGCGAAAGTGGATCTTGTTGCCATCGAGCGTCGGGACCAACCACACCATGCTCTGGCAACCCACAACACGGTAGTCCTCGGTCCGATACTCCTTGGGCAAATCCGGAACGGTTTGCCCGAGCTCGATCAGATAAGCGATCCGTTCCTCGGGGGTTTCCAGGTCCGCTACTTCTTCGCGGATATCGTCAATGGTTACCCGCAGACCTGCTTGGCTCATTGCTAAAAAATCCCGAGTTGGTCTCTAGCGTCTTCGGTCATCTTGTCGGGAGTCCAAGGTGGATCCATCACGACCTTGATATCGACTGCACCGACGCCGGGTATTTCTTCGACCACTTGGCGGCTGTTGGCCACCAGCTGTGGGCCGGCCGGGCACATTGGGCTGGTCATTGTCATCTCGACGTTGACGTTCTGCTTGCCCTGCTCTCCGGGTTGAATATCGACAACGTAGATCAGTCCTAGATCGACAATGTTCACAAACAGCTCGGGGTCGATCACCCGCTTGAGCTCCTCGCGAACTTTGTCCTCGGATATCTCGACGATTCCCGCTACAACTTCGTTTTGAGCAGCTTCGTTATGAGCAACTTCGTTTTTGGTTGGTTCTGTGTTTTCAGACATTCTTTAGATTCGCTTCCTTAATCGCTCAGCGCTACGTAGATCTTTCCCGAATCGATCTTGACGGTGTGGCTGGGTGTATCTTCGGTGGCAGGCATGCAGACGGCTTTGCCTGTCCGCACATCGAACTTGGCCCCGTGCCTGGGGCACACTAGACAGGTCCCATCGAGATGTCCGTCCCCGAGAGTTCCTCCGTCGTGAGTGCACATATCCTCGATGCAATGGACTTGGCCATCGATTTCGACCAAGACGACGAATCGTTCGTCGACTTCGAAGGTCTGAGGTTGGGCTGGACGGATTTGCTCCCTGGGGCAAACGTAATGAAATTCCGACATCTTGGCTGTTTCTTTCACTCGTACTGCCGAACTTGGCGTGCGATGGCTGCCCCGAGGGCTTCGCGAACGCTTTGGATCGTGATGCGATCGAAGATCTGTTGGAAGAACCCTGTGACGATCATTCGGATCGCTTCGGACCGAGTGAATCCTCGGGACTGGGCATAGAAGATCAGTTCTTCATCAACTCGTCCGCTGGTGCTGCCGTGGGTGCATCGCACGTCGTCGGCGTTGATCTCTAGGCCAGGGATCGAGTCGGCTCGCGCCGTATCGCTGAGCAACAGGTTGTCGTTGCGTTGGTAACCGTCGGTCTTTTGGGCACCTTGGCTGACCTTGATCATCCCTCGCCAAACCGTGCGCGAGCTGTCTTGAAGCACGCTCTTGTACAGGAAGTCGCTGATGCAGTGGGGGGCTATGTGATGCTGGAGTGTGTTGTAGACCAGATGCTGTCGGTCCTGGGTGAACATCACCCCGTTGACTTGACTTCTGGCCCCTGGCTCGACCAACTCGACGCGCTGGTCGACTTGTGCGAACCTGGATCCCATGGCCGCGACGGTCCACTGCAACTGAGAATCTCGTCCGACGGAGGCTCTCTGGTGTGCAAATTGCCAGCATCCCTTGCCCCAATCTTGGAGGCTCACGTAACGCAGATGGCTGTTTCCATGCTGGATCAGTTCGACTCCACCGCAGTGAAATCCATGCGACGCGGTATCGGGACTCGACGATTCAAAGAGCACTGTCGCCTCGGCACCTTGTTCCAAAACGATCAGGGTGTGGGATAAGTCGACTTGGCCATCCCCCATCGAGGCGTGCAGATGGATCGGCAGTTCGAGACGAACATTGCGAGGGACATACACAAAGAAACCGTCGCTCCACATGGCTGTTTGAAGGGCTGCAAAGCGATCGCTCTTGGGGCAGATCAGGCTGTGGAGGTACTTTTCGACAGTGGCCGAGTGATCCCTGGCGCATCGCGAGAGGGATCCGACAACCACCCCTTTGGCGGCTAGCGTAGGATTGAGCGATTCGCCGACGACGACTCCGTTGATGCTTCGAACGCTTGCCGAGACTTCGACACCCTCGAGCAGCCGCACGGGTGCGGCTTGGGAGATCTCGACCGATTCGTCGAGGTTGGGAGCGAACTTGCTGAGTTTCAGGCCACGGATATCCGACCGCATCCAATTTTCATCGCGGGGATTAGGCCAATCGAGGGCTTGGAAAATCTCCCAAGCTTCTTTTCTTTTAGCGGTCAGCCAGGTCGGGTCGATCCGTTTTAGTAGTAGTCGTTCGAAGGCTTGCTGTCCAAACGTCTCGGCCGAATCGAGCTTGTCGATCGTTGTCGTGCTCATGGCGATTAACCCACCGAACCTTCCATTTGGAGTTGGATCAAGCGGTTCATTTCGACCGCGTATTCCATAGGAAGTTCTTTCACGAGCGGTTCGATGAAACCGTTGACGATCATGGTGCTAGCCTCGGCTTCGGAAAGCCCTCGGCTCATGAGGTAAAACAGTTGCTCTTCGCCGATGCGAGAGACGCTCGCTTCGTGGCCGATGCTGACGTCTTGATTGAGAATTTCGATGTACGGATAGGTATCGCTTTGGCTTTTGGAATCCAGGATCAACGCGTCGCACACGACGCTCGACTTGGATTTGTAAGCGTTCTTTTCTACGCGGACCAATCCGCGGTAGCTAGCTCGACCGCCGTTCTTGGAGATCGACTTGCTGATGATCTGCCCGGTGGTATGCGGGGCCGCATGCACGAGTTTGGCGCCGGCGTCTTGGTGTTGGCCTGCCGATGAGAAAGCGATCGAAAGGATCTCACCGCGTGCACCGGGCTCGAGCATGTAGACAGCAGGATACTTCATCGTGAGCTTGCTGCCCAAGTTACCGTCGACCCATTCCATGGTAGCATCGGCGTAAGCCACTGCGCGCTTGGTGACCAAGTTATAGATGTTGTTGGCCCAGTTCTGGATCGTGGTGTAGCGGCAGCGGCTACCTCGCTTGCAGATGATTTCGACGACTGCCGAGTGAAGCGATTCGGAGGAGTACATCGGAGCCGTGCAGCCTTCGACGTAATGGATGCTGGCCCCTTCGTCGACGATGATAAGCGTCCGCTCGAACTGCCCCATATTTTCAGCGTTGATACGGAAGTAGGCTTGGAGCGGAAAGTCGATCTTGACCCCTTTGGGTACATAGATGAACGAACCACCTGACCAGACGGCTGAGTTCAGGGCCGCGAATTTGTTGTCCGTCGGAGGAATGATTGTGCTAAAGTATTCGCGGACCAGATCCGGATACTCTTTGACTGCCGTATCGGTGTCGGTGAAGATCACACCTTGTTTGACGAGATCTTCTTTGAGCGACCCGTAAACGACTTCGCTTTCGAATTGGGCCTTCACGCCGGCGAGGAATTTCTTTTCGGCTTCGGGAATCCCGAGTTTGTCGAATGTATCCTTGATCTCCTGGGGTACTTCGTCCCAGGTGCGTCCTTGTTTGTCCGTCGGTTTGAGGTAATAGAAGATGTCTTGGAAATTGACATCGATGCTACCGCCCCACTTGGGCATCGGTTTGGAGTGGAAAATCTCGAGGGACTTGAGCCGAAACTCGCGCATCCACTGCGGCTCGTTTTTCATTTCCGAGATCTGCTCGACGATGCTTGCATCGAGCCCCTTGCGGGCTTTGAAAACGGCTTTGCTCTCAGTGCGGAAATCATACTTGTTGATTTCGCCGATGGCTTCGTGGGTCGTTGTATCGGTAGACATAGGATTGAGTTTCTGCAAGGAACAGTTTGGTTCGAATTAAACGGCCAGGGATTCTTCTTTGGCAAGCATCTGTTGGTTGGCCGCGTCGGCATCTGGGTAGGCTTTGCGGATTCGGTCGTAACCGTGGTCGTGGAGTTCACGAGCCAGTTCTGCGCCGCCGGTTTCAACGATCCGTCCTCCGAGCATCACGTGAGTGAACTGAGGCGGGTTGTGTTCGAGGAGCTTGTCGTGGTGGGTGATGATCAGCAAGCCCATCTTGTCGCGACCGATCTCGGCGATCGAGGCGCTAGCAAGCCGCACGGCATCGGCGTCCAAGCCGCTGTCGGTCTCGTCGAGAATCGAGAACTTGGGCGATAGCATCGCCATCGTGAGGATCTCTGCACGCTTCATTTCGCCACCAGAGAACCCATCGTTTACATAGCGTCGAGCGAACTCGGGGTCCATCTTCAACTGCTCCATCCTGGACTTGAGCTCCTTGCGGAACTCTCGCATCGGAATCAAATCTTGACCTTCCTTGCGGTCCGGATGGCGGACATTGGTCGCCGCGTGCCGCAGGAAGTCGGCCATCTTGACCCCGGGGATCGCTACGGGTCGCTGAAAGGCCATGAAGATCCCAGCCCGGGATCGCTCGTCGGCTTCCATCTCGGTCAAGTTGGCATCATCGAGCCAAATGGAACCCTCGGTGATCTGATAGTTCGGATGCCCAGAGATGGCTAGCCCCAGGGTGCTTTTGCCCGACCCGTTTGGGCCCATCAAGGCGTGAGTCTCACCGAATTTGATGACCAAGTTCACGCCGCGCAGAATCGGCTTGTCATTGACCGAGACGTGCAAGTTTTCAATCCGCAGTATATGGCTCATTCCAGTTCGCTTCTAAGGTTCTTATAGGTTTGAGGTTTGGGTGATTTGTTTTTGAGAGGGCTTGAATTGGCAGGACCCGTGCCCGTCGAGTTTGCAACAACTCAATTCTAGCGGTTGGCCAACTGCTTCGCTCAGGACCTGCTGCTCCAATTGGCAAAGGCTTCGATCGATATCTAGGCTCGTCAGGTCCGGATAAGGACAGGCATGCACGGAGAGAATAGGTAGACCTTCGATGCTCACGAACGAAGCGGGAATCCGCCTTGCGGCCATGAGTCCGGCCAAGGACTTCATCCGATCCTCGATGGAACCCTCGGGCAAGAGGTCTTTGAATGACCGACCCATACGCTTCGAGACCCGCTCGATAAGCCTGACCTTCGCGGTATTGTCGTCGAGTTGGATGATTTCGCCCCAAAGAGCGACGGCCAAGTCCGTGTAGGTCACCCCAACGTGTCTCCATCCCAAATCGGTCAGGAAGTACGAGAAGGTTGGACGTCCTCGCCCGATAGAATTCTTTCTTCGCTCTACATAACCGGCGTTTTCCAATCGATCGAGTCGCTGCCGCACCGCCGTAGCCGTGACTTCCAGCTTGTCGGTCAAGTCAACGACCGTCAGGCCCTCGTGGCGGCGCAGAAGATCCAGGACCAGTTGGTCGACTGGCCGGGTGGGTATCTGGTTGTTTGTTGGAGCTAAGTCCATGATAGCAAAAACCTTGCGGCATTCTAAAGCGTCGGCGACTTTTTCGCAGACCTGTTCAGTTATAGGTAAATTGGCAATTTTGACAAGCTTCATTGCGAAAAATGTCTAGTCCCTTATTTCGCGTGAGCCAGGACCTTTGGGGCACCGATCCGGCTTTGAGCAATCTTGGAAAACTGGTAAAGCGAGGAAAGACGGAGTATTCGGTCTTGATCCATGCGTGGTTTTTTTCGTAGTGTCGATTTGCAAATGAACCCGAACCAATCGATCCCAAAGGGCCCCTGCGCAATCAAGGAAGATGCAATGGACGATTTGAATCGCAAACCGCGCCGAGACAAGCTCAATCGGCTGCACCTATTTCCGATGGCCATCGCCATGGTCGCTTGGTCGCTGCTGGGTAGCAGTGGAATGGCTCAAGAGCCACGCAAGCCTTCTTGGATTCCATTTCCGATGGGACGCACATCGGGCAATTTCGCACCGAGCCAGCCAAACGGCAAACCCGAAGCGCCTCCCGTTTCCACTCCCAATCCATCTTTGTCCAAACCGACAAGCTCACCCGAGGCTTGGCTCATGTGGGCCGACCCCTTGGCACCCAACACCCAGCAGCCGGGTGAGTGTTGTTTTCGTCGCACGATGGATCTTCCAGAGCTCGAGCGATGTTTTGTCGACATCGATTGCGAGACTCGGACCGAGGTCTTCCTCAATGGCCAAAGAGTCCGTCCTGCCAAACCCACGACGGGCAAGCAACGGATCGATCTTCAGTCGGTGGTCCGGCCTGGGCAAAACGTTTTGGCTCTAGCGGTACAAGCACCGGGGATGAGTACTCCTGGGGTGCGTGTCGAGTTTTACTTCAAGCCCAAGCAGGGCAATTGGCGGATGGTGGTTTCCGATGCTGAATGGAAAGCGTCCAAGGGTGCGCCTCGGAATTGGCAGACGATGGGCTTCAACGATGGGTCATGGGCCGAAGCGGTCGATCTGAGTCCATCGACGGCCGTCGCGCCTATGGCTTCGACCGCTCCACGAGAGCCATCTATTAGGGATTCGGCAATTAGGGATTCGGCAGGGCGATCGGAGGCTCCGGACCAGCTACCGCTTTCTGCCCAACAAGTTGCCCAGCGAAAGAACCCACTCGAGGAGCGATTCAATATCGTTCCGGGCTTTGCCATCGAAGAAGTGGCTGATGCCAAGATCGGATCTTTGGTCGCAATGACCTTCAACGAATTTGGGCACATCATCGCTTCGGTCGAAGGTGGTGGCTTGGTCTTGATGTACGACACGAACAAAGACGGCGTGCCGGATACGACCAAGCCTTACTGTGACCTGGTGGAGAATGTCCAGGGTCTCTTGGCGCTTAACGGTGACGTGTACGTCACTGGAGAGGGGCCCGATGGGTCTGGCCTTTATCGCTTGATCGACTCGGATCGCAATGGGGAGTTGGAAAAGTGTGAGACGCTGGCCAAGTTCAAGGGGACGCCTGGAGAGCACGGCGCGCACCAGATTGCTTTTGGACCTGACGGATGCTTGTATCTGTCGATTGGAAACCATGCAGGTTTGGCCGAAGCTCCGGCGGGCTATCAGCCCTTGATGGCACCTTATGAAGGGGATTTGATACGTCCTCGTTTTGAGGATCCAGGTGGGCACGCCATGGGTATTAAAGCTCCGGGTGGCACGGTGGTTCGATACGACCTGAGCCAGCGCACGATGAGTGTCGTGGCAGGCGGATTGCGAAACGCTTACGATCTTACTTTTCATCCCGATGGCTCGATGTTCCTCCACGATAGCGATATGGAAGCCGACATCGGATCGGCTTGGCACCGCGCCACCGGGCTATTTAAAGTCGTCGAGGGTGGTGAATTCGGATGGCGAAGTGGGTGGGCCAACTGGCCGGAGTATTATCCGGATCGACTGGGCTCCTTGGCCAATACCGGCCGTGGATCACCGACGGGCATAACCATCTACAATCACTTTGCGTTTCCGGCCCGGTACCATCGCGCGATCTTCACAGCCGATTGGTCGGAAGGTCGGATCGTAGCCGTGCAAGTCGACACGCTGGATCGGGGTAAGGTCCGCGCCGAAGACTTTGTCGTCGGCACTCCGATGAACGTGACGGATGTCGAGATCGGACCCGATGGAGCGCTGTACTTCTGCTGCGGTGGCCGCGGCACCGAAGGTGGCATTTACCGAGTGCGATGGCAAGGGAAGATCCCCGATGCGATTCGCAATCTAGGCGACGGGATCGCCAAAGCTATCCGCCAACCACAACTATACTCGGCGTATTCGCGACAAGCCGTGGCGATCATCAAGCGAGAGATTGGGGAAGTCTGGGATGAGCAAGTCTTGGGGGTGGCCTTCAGCGAGGAGAACCCCGCCCGGTATCGAACCCAAGCGCTCGATTTGATGCAATTGCTCGGACCGCTTCCAACCCCCGAAGTCCTAGTCGAGTTGTCCAAGACACCCAATGATCAGGTCAGGTCTAAAACCGCAAGGCTTATGGGACTTCATGCAAGCGATACCTCTGCTTTGGCTAGGCTTCGCGAACTTCTGGGGGATGAATCTCCTGAGGTGCGGCTAGCATGCTGCGAAGCGTTGGTTCGCAGTGGGCAAGCTCGCGAGCCGAGCGAGATCCGGCCTCTGCTGCTGAGTGACTCGCGTGAAGAACGATTCCTTGGACGGCGATTGCTGATGAACATTCCGACGAACCAATGGCGTAGTTTCCTGACTGACAACAGCAGCAAAGTTGTGATTCAATCGGCGCTTGCTCTGGTCCATCGGGATCGAGATCCGACCACCTGCAGTCAGGTGATGGACCATTTGATGAGAGTGTCGAAGGGTTTTGTCAGCGATGCGGACTTTTTGGACCTGTTGCGAACCATGCAAGTCGCCTTGCATGTCAGTGGAGCTAAAGGGGTCGACTATCCCGAAGTGGGAGCATTTGTCGCGCAGGAATTCCCGACTGGCAATTCGACCATAAATGGCGAATTGGTCCGCTTGGCAACGTTTGCCCAAGTCGATTTGGTTGCCGACGCGGTGGCTTATTTAAAGACCGACGCGACGATGGCCGACCGAATGCTCATCGCGATGCACTTGCCGATGATGCCTCATGAGTGGACCTCATCGGAGCGGATGGCAACGCTGCAGTTCCTCGAGGGATGCCTGGGAGATCAAACCGGCGGATCGTATGCACTCTATGTGATGAAAACCTCCGAATCGCTTGCGAATTACTTGACCGAGCGTGAAGCGCTTCAGATCCTGGATCTTGGAGAACGCTACCCCAACGCCGCGATGGCCGCGCTCTACAAGCTGCCCGAGCAGCTCAGCCCCGATCAGATCGACAAGCTCAAGCGGCTCGACAGCGCGATCGATCAAGGTGGCCTCGAGGCCGATGTGTACAAGCGGCTCAAGACCGGCATCACCGCCGTGCTCTCGATGCAAACCGACGAGTCGGCCATGGAACATCTCCGAGAGCGATGGCGCAAGAGCCCCGATCGCCGTGCGACGATCGCGCTTGCTATGTCGCAAAAACCCAACGAAGCCAACTGGGACTATCTGGTCCGTTCGATGGGTCTGCTCGATCTGTTCGCCGTTGGCGATGTTTGCAACTGCTTGCTGAAAATCGATGCGGCGACCGAAGATGCCGAAGCTCTCCGCCAGGCGATCTTGCAAGGCTGCAAGTTGGTCGAAGCCGGACAAGATCCCGGCCCGGTCATCAAGCTGCTCGAATACTGGACAGCTACCAGCACCGCAAGCCTGCTAGAACAAACCCCAGCCAATCCAGAGGACCCAGCCAATCCAGAGGACAACGAAGAGGCGGTCAACGTCGCAGAAACGGCCACCGAAGCTTCCAAAGAAACACTCACCCCGATCGCCGCTTGGCAACGCTGGTATGCGTCCGCGTACCCCGATGCCCCTCCGGCGGTCCTGGCCAGCCAAACGGCTGACCCTCGCTGGTCGCTAGAGTTCATCGAACAGTTCCTCAATGGCGAACAAGGTCGCCAGGGTTCAACGGAACGTGGCCAGAAGCTGTACGCCAAGGCACGGTGCAATGCTTGCCACAAGATGAACGGTGAGGGAGGCGGATACGGTCCGGACCTGAGCAGCCTCAAAGGTCGTTTCACGCGAATCGAGACCCTCGAGTCGATCCTATTCCCGTCGCACGTCATCAGCGATCAATACGCGACCAAAAAAGTCTTGACCAAGGACGGCGAGGTCTACACCGGTATCCTGGTCAAAACGCCCAAGGGCTTGGCGGTGCGGGTCAACGAGAACAAAGAGTTCGTGCTGGCAGAAGACCAAATCGAGGAAGTGCAAAACTCCAAGACATCGGTGATGCCTGCGGGGCTTCTGGACAACTTGACCCCTTCAGAGATTCGAGACCTGATGGTGTACCTCGGCTACGTGCCTGCTGAAAAGCTAGCTCAGGAAAAACCAGCCGCCGTGCGGCGCTAGAAGAGAGTTTGTCAGGAGCGGACCGGCGGTGGATCTGGTTCATGGAATGGGTTATTCCTGAGCGGCGTTTTTCCAATGGCTTGCTAGCTGTAGCTTCCATTGGCGATAGGCTTCGGCGAGCGATTCGGCTGGTTCCATGTGTCTGGAATCTTGGATCTGTTGTGCTCTACACAAAAGTTCGCTAGAGGATACCGGCTGGTAATGTTCGTTCCACCAGCGGTCCATGGAGCGGACCGACATCAGGATGCATGCGTTGCAAATCAGAGCGATGCAACAGAATCGATATAGTTTGCCAGCAAGCACCTGCCCTGACTGGCGTTGTAGGATTTCCGAGACGACACGTCCGCGAAGGGTGTCGGAGGGGACCACTAAACTTTGCGAGTTTCGGATCCGCTCTTCGAGATTGAGGAGTTGCTCAGAGTCCACGGCTGAGCTCCTGATCGCGAAGTTCCTGAGCGCCAAGTCCCTTGTCGATGTCGCTACCTAGTTCGGTCCCGAGAATCTCGGATAGTTTGGCCAAACCATACCGGTAACGGCTGGCGGCAGTCGCCGGTGGGATACCGAGCGTCTGGCCGATCTGATGGAAAGTGAACTGTTCCCAGATTTTCAGCACCACGACTTCGGCTTGCTCGGTCGGGAGCTGCCGTAAGGCCTGCCAGATCTCCTGCATCGATTCCTGGCTCTCCAAGGCGTCAACCTTGGGCGGGGCTGTGATCAAATCGTTCAGGCACTGAGAGAGTTTGGTCGCGACACGTATCCACCGTTTTTTACGCCGCAAGATCAACAACGCGTCGTTGCGGACCATCTGCAGGAGAAATGCCCAAGGGTTCCGGGCGTTGAAAAGGACTTCGATGTCCGATACGACTTTCAGCAGGGCGCACGCAACGGCGTCCTCGGCATCGTGTTGGTTGCGGGTGATCGTCGCGGCGAATCGAACCAAACGCATGCTTGTCAGGTCGTAGAGGCCCGCAGTGGCAGCTATCCCATGCTGCGCAATGGTCCGGACTTGATTGCGAACGGTTTCGGAGAAGTCTGTAGGAGGCGTCATGGTCTTTAAAGGATGCGCGATCCGGGCCGATTTATCTACAGATCGGGCAAAATTTTTGGCTGCATGAGGCAATTATTAGGCGGTTTGCAGCAACCCGGACCGCTGATGGGAAGCCGGTGGGACCGCTGATGGACCGTTGATGGAAGCCGCTGGGACCGCTGATGGACGCTGATGGACCGCTGATGGACCGCTGATGGAAGACCCCAAGCAGCCCGGAGTGGGTCTTGCGGTAGTGGATCTTGGTAAAGATCCCTGCGTTTGACCTTTGCGTCTTTGCGCCTTTGCGTGAGACTCCGGATCCCGGTCAGCGACCAGGACCGCTAAGCTCGCCAAGGATCGGACCAAGAATCAACCGACCCTCCGACCAAGGGCTGTTATCAGCGAACATTAGCGTTCATCAGCGGTTTAAATCCGGACCGCTGATGGAAGACCCCAAGCAGCCCGGTGTGGATCTTGCACCAGTGGATCTTGCTAAAGATCCTTGGGCTATTGACGCTTACTGCTAAAAAAAACCGGCCGCTTTCGGTTGGGAAAGCGGCCGGTTGGGTTGAGTGCTAGGCTGTGGATTAGCCCAGATCGCATGGGGACCAGATCTACTGGGGCTTGGGTTCGCCTTCGAGGATCTTTGGAACTTCCTGGTGGCTTGTCGCTGGTGCTGCTGGAGC
>CAILTZ010000742.1 GCA_903837255.1 uncultured Pirellula sp.
GCCTCCACTCCCAGGACCCAGACGAACGCATGCCACCCGGGGAAACCAAAAAGAACCTCTCCCCAGCGCAAATCACGATTCTCGAGAAATGGATCGAATCGGGAGCGAAGTACGAAAAGCACTGGGCCTTCGTCCCCCCCACACTCCCCCCAGCGATAACCGATCAACCCAACTCCAAAATTCCTCACCCAATCGATGCACTCGTCAGGGCGACGCTCGCACGAAACGACCTTTCGCCAACCCAGCAAGCCGACAAAGCCACCCTCTATCGTCGACTAAGCTTCGATCTCATCGGCCTGCCACCATCGCCCGAAGACCTAGCGACCTATCTTTCCGACGACTCTCCGAACGCCTATGAAAACGCGGTCGATCGACTGCTCAATTCGCCTCACTACGGCGAACGTTGGGCTCGCAAATGGCTGGATCTGGCACGTTATGCAGACACCAACGGTTACGAAAAAGATCGAACACGCACCCTATGGCCCTACCGCGACTGGGTGATCAAATCCCTCAATCAAGATATGCCCTTCGATCAATTCTCGATCGAGCAAATCGCCGGCGACCTGTTACCTCATGCCACCCCAGAGCAACGCATCGCCACCGGCTTTCATCGCAATACCATGCTCAATGAAGAAGGTGGGATCGACCCGCTCGAATTCCGCTACAACGCCATGGTCGATCGTGTTGCAACCACCGGTGCTACTTGGCTCGGTCTGACCCTTCAGTGCTGTCAGTGCCATACCCACAAGTACGATCCGATCCAGCATAGGGAGTACTTTTCCATGATGGCCTTCCTGAACAACGCCGACGAACCAGAGCTGGAAATCCCGAATCCAGACCAAGAACTCCAAACCGCAGCCCGATTGGCGAAAGCCGATGAACTTGTCGCATCGTTGCCACAGAAATGGCCTATCGCAGACCCCACCATCGACTGGGTGAGCTCCACTCCGACGCTATTGGCCGAACCAACGGAAAGCACCCGCGTCCTCGACGACCAATCGATGCTATTCCCCGCCCCCGGTCCCGAACGATCCACAGCAAACGTCGAGTTCGCTGGACTCCATGGCACCTTCACCCATATCCGTATCGAAGCCCTGACCGACGATTCTCTTCCCGGCAAAGGACCTGGCCGTACGGCTCACGGCAACTTTGTTCTCAGCGAAGTTGAGTTCTACCTCGCAGATAAGAAAATCAAACTTACCGATCCGAGAGCAACCGCCGAACAACCCAGCTTCCCCGCGATCCATGCAATCGATGGCAACAACAATTCAGGTTGGGCGGTCCATATCGATGGCCAGGATCTTCGCACCAACAAATCGCTCACGCTCCGCTTCGATCACCCGATCGACGCTCATGGGGACACCAAAGTAATCATCAAGCAACTCTTTGGCACTCACCACACCATCGGGCGATTAAAGATCAGTTTCGGCCAAGCCGTCGAAAGCGCCGTAGCAACGGAAACCAGTCGACAAGATGCGCTCGAGAAAGCATTCTCCGCGTGGTGCGAGCAGCAGAAAGCCACCACCGCAAACTGGCAAATTGTCAAGCCGACACACGCGACCTCGAATCTTCCACTCCTGAGCGTTCAACCCGATTCGACGGTCTTCGTTTCCGGTGACATCACCAAAGCAGATACCTATCAACTGAACCTCGGGACACCACCACAAGCCATCACTGCGATCCGGCTAGAAGCACTTCCAGATCCGAGATTGCCCGCCCGCGGGCCCGGCATGGCATACTACGAAGGCCCCAAAGGGGACTTTTTGCTAGGCGAATTTCAACTCTTTGCCGACGGCCAACCAGTCAAGATCGCCAAAGCCAGTCAGAGCTACGCTAAGAACACCTTCGGTTCTCAAGCCGAAGCCCAATATGCAATCGATGGAAACCCAGAGACGGGTTGGAGTTGCGCCGAAGGTCAGGGAAGGGCACACGAAGCTGTCTTCCAACTCGAGAAACCCCTGACCGCCTCGAACCTTCAACTCACCATGATGTTCGGGCGGCATTATGCTTGCTCCCTTGGGAAATTCCGGATCTCCCTCACCACGCAATCCGGTGACGTATTGGCGAGCAAAATCAGCTCTGAACTTCAATCGCTGATTCACAAAGCAGATCGGTCCGAAGCGGAGACACAACGACTCAAAACCGAGTTCCTGCTCAACGCTCCTGAACTCGCGTCGTTGCACAAAGAAATCAATAACCTTCGTAGACCGCAAACCTTCTTGACTTCCCTCGTCCTTCAAGAGCGTCCAGCCGAGAACCCGCGAAAAACCTACATCCACAATCGTGGTGAATGGACTCAACCCACCGAACCTGTCGATCCCGACGTGCTATCGGTCCTCAATCCACTCCCAACCGATGCCCCAAAAAACCGCTTAAGCTTTGCTCGCTGGCTCGTAAGTCGGGAAAATCCACTCACGGCGCGTGTCGTGGTCAATCGCACTTGGGCCTCCTTCTTCGGACGAGGAATTGTCAAAACTCTAGACGACTTCGGTTTCCAAGGCAGCCCGCCATCGGACCCCGAGCTCCTCGACTACCTCGCGGTCCAATTCATGGAGGATGGCTGGTCGTTGAAGAAGCTTCACCGATTCATCGTCACGAGCCAAACGTATAAGCAATCAAGCCACTCAAATGCGATTGGCCAGGAGAAGGATCCTGAAAACATTCTGCTTTGGCGAGGCCCGCGGATGAGACTCGATGCCGAAGAAGTACGCGACGCGGCTCTGAAATCTGCCGGGCTTTTGTCTGAGAAAATGTTCGGTCCAAGCGTGTTTCCACCTCAACCCCCAAGCGTTACAACCGAAGGAACCTACGGGGCTATGAACTGGGCGACTAGCCAAGGTGCCGATCGTTATCGCCGAAGCCTTTACACCTTTACCAAAAGGACCGCTCCCTTTGCTTTTGCGAATACCTTCGACGCACCTTCGGGTGAAGCATGTATCGTCCGTCGCGACAAATCCAATACGCCTCTGCAAGCATTGACCATGCTCAACGATGTGATCATCATGGAAGCCGCACAAGCCCTCGGCAAATACTTAATGCGCTACGAAGGAACACCCGAACAACGGATCAACCAAGCGTTCGTCCGATGCTTCTCTCGTCCCGCTACACCTACCGAAGTCACTGCAGTACTCGACTTTTACCAAAAACAGGTCCAGCGTTTTACCATCGCTCCGGAATCCGCAAAAGCGATCTCCGTGGGTGAACCACCTGAGTCAAGCATCTCTTGTGCAGCGTGGACCCTCGTTGGACGCGCTTTGATGAACATGGACGAATTCGTCACGAAACGCTAATCAAGGCCATCACTCGCTATGAACCCTATACAACGTTCGTGCCTCGAAGTCACCCGCCGCCATTTCCTTCGCGATTGCGGAATCGGTACCGGAAAGTTAGCCCTCGCAGGCTTGCTCACCAACGAACTTCACGCTGCACCATCCCCCCCGCAAGCCAGCAGTTATGTCGATCCTTTGGCTCCTCGCGATCCCCACTTTCCAGGCAAAGCCAAAGCCGTCATCCACTTGTTCATGGCCGGTGCTCCGAGCCATCTGGAACTCTTCGACAATAAACCAGCCCTCACCGAAATGGACGGCAAGCCGCTTCCGGCCTCGGTGACCGAAGGTCAACGGCTCGCGTTTATCCGCTCCGATGCAGCGGTCATGGGGCCGCAATTCAAGTTCGCTCGACACGGACAATCGGGCATGGAGATCTCAGAAGCCTTACCCTACCTCTCCAAGATCACCGATGACATCTGTTTGATTCGATCCTGCTATACCGATCAATTCAATCACGCGCCAGCCCAGACCTTTTTCCAAACAGGTTTTGCTGTACCAGGACGCCCAAGCTTCGGATCGTGGGTCACCTACGGCTTAGGGTGCGTCACAAAGGATCTTCCAGCTTTTGTCGTTCTGAGTACCGGTAGCGGTATCAGTGGCGGTAGCGGACTATGGTCAAGCGGCTTTCTGCCAAGCATCTACACCGGAGTGAGATTCCGAAACCAAGGCGATCCAATCCTAAATGTGACCAACCCAGTCGGGATCGACCAAACGCTACAGCGAGAGACGATTGACCTAGTTAGCAATCTCAGTCGCATGCAATTCGAGGAATCGAAAGACCCCGAAATCACAACGCGGCTAGCCAACTACGAAATGGCCTTCCGCATGCAATCCTCCGCGCCGGAACTGATGGACCTAAGCAGCGAATCGAAGGCCACGCTTGATCTCTACGGCTGCGATCCGGCCACCCCATCCTTCGCACGAGCTTGCCTGCTTGCCCGCCGCATGATCGAACGAGGCGTCCGTTTCGTGAATATCTTCCATGAAGGCTGGGATGCGCATAGCGATGTCGTCGGAAACCACCGTGGAAATTGCAAAACAACGGATCAAGCCAGCGCCGCTTTAGTCACCGATCTCAAAGAACGAGGACTGCTCGACGAAACCCTAGTGATCTGGGGTGGCGAATTCGGACGCACTCCCATGGTCGAAAGCAACGCAGCCCTCGGACGCTCGCGTGGGCGTGACCACCACCCGAAAGCCTACAGCATGTGGCTCGCAGGGGGCGGTATTAAATCGGGAATCACCCACGGAGCTACCGATGAACTCGGATACAACATCATCGACAAGCCTGTCCATGTGCACGACATCCAAGCCACGCTGCTCCATTGCCTGGGCTTCGACCACGAACGACTCACGTACCGAGCCCAAGGTCGCGACTACCGTTTGACCGATGTCCACGGAAAACTCGTCAACGAACTCCTTGCGTAAACCAATCAATCCCTTCTTGATCGGAAACAGGGTGTTGCTTGAGTACCCGGGGACAGTCCCCGCGTTTTTTGCCAATAGACACTCATATTCGCTAATAGAGAACTCCCCAGACCCGCTTGGCTCCCCTTCTCCACCGGGGCCTTGGCCGGGGGAGAAAGGGGCGGGGGGGATGAGGGGGCCGACCGCGCGTAAGGCTGTTTAGATTGTCGATGATTTCTTCGAAGTCATCGGGCTGCTTGGCTGCTTCCGTAGGGTTCGTGGAGCGGTCGTCTATCAAGCATTCAAACACCGCACAAATAACCAAACGACCCTACCAAGTCAAAACACCCGGATCCAACCGACCGCGGAACGTACCATCGCGCATGGTAGGCTGTTTGGCTTCAGCCCGTAGGGCGGGGAGCCAGAGGCTCCAGAGAGTCGATGGGAGAGAGTGGATAGTAGAAAAATCAGATGCGGTTGATTTTGATTGGTGATTGTCGAGTGATGATCGCTGGTTTTCGAAGTGGAGTAGCCGGGAAAGTCCCCGCGTTTTTTGTCAGTTTTGAAAATCGGCATACCATCTGAATGTGAATAGTTCTGCTGTTCTTTCTCGATCCTGTGTTCGAATCTGACCTAAGAACCTCAGAAATGTTGGAAAGCCATTATGTTTTTTGCGGTGGCGGAGTTCCGGAGCGCTAAAAGTAGGCTTTTGCGATCTTTTCAGTAATCATTTGCAGGTAGTGCAATAAGTGACACTGGGCGATTCCCTGTCTCCTAATTAGCAAGAAAGAATCGTGGTCAGGTTAATCC